>JBIKNE010000351.1:0-3317 GCA_044358855.1 Bacteriovoracaceae bacterium
CCGTCTTTTAAGTTCTACTTAGGCTCCCTACTTAGATTCCAAATGACTTTTACTTAAGCACCGCTTACTGAAAAGTGTGTTGGCTGGCCGCTCGTTGCTAGTGCGACTGGCGATTTGAAAAAAGGACACCCCTGTCCTATAAACCAAATCGCCAAACCTAATTTATAAGGAGTCGCACTTTGAAAAAGTACGCAAGGGTGTCTTACGCCGTAAGATGCCAGATTTTTGCTTTAAAGAAAACCCAAACTCCCATTTCTACAATTGCTAAACTTCTTGGTTATCACAAATCAACAGTTTACCGAGAATTAAAACGTAATCGGGGCTGTCGCCAATACTTCCCTGAAAGGGCGCAGCGCTTTGCGGATCTAAGAGCGAAGCAGAGAATACGTAAACCAGTTATATACGCCCAAATCAAACGGACGATAATCAATAGGCTCTCTTTGGGATGGAGTCCTGAAATCATCGTTGGCCGTTTGAAAGAAGAAAAAGTGGCTTCAATGTCCCATGAAACGATTTACAGATTCTTAAGAAAGAACCCTGAGCACGCAACAAAGCTGAAGTATTACAAGCGCAGAGGTTATGGCCGCTACAGACAGCTCATGGAGAGACCAAAATGGATGGTAGGGATTAAAGAGCGACCAGAAATTGTTGAAAAGCGCTCTCGATTCGGAGACTGGGAGCGAGACACAATGTATGTGAAGAACAGAGGCTTTCTTTTGGTTTGCTTAGAAAGGAAATCGAGACTTATAAAGATCGCTGAACTTCAAACGCATAAAGCTGAAGAAGTGGCCTGGATGACTACAAAGCTGGTTAAAAGTGCAGGAAGAAAAATTCACACGATGACCAACGATAATGGTGGTGAATTTAGATGGAAAAATCCGCTCGGATATAGATGCTTTTATTGTGAGCCGCATAAGCCTCACCAGCGAGGATCAATCGAAAACGCAATAGGATTACTAAGGCAGTACATCAAGAGGGATACGAATTTAAAAGATGTCGATTTAAGAATGATTGAGAATAAAGTAAATAGTAGACCTCGTAAGGTTCTTGACTTCAAGACACCCATCGAGGTCTTCTATAATAAATAGTCGCACTAGAAATGTGAGACCAGGTTGGAACTTTAATGAATTAGTTTAGTGAAGAGCAAGTCCTGAGAGTTCTTGGATCAAGGCCTGAGAGCGAGCGACAAAGGCTTCTTTGTTCTCAGCTGTCAAACCTTCGCTAGAAAGAGTAGCGAGGTCTTGCACGTGAGTTACCATTTTCTTGGCAAGTTCTTTGTGTTTGCCTTCCGATAACTTCCAGGCGTTTTGAACTAGTGGGTGAGTAGGGTTCACTACCAAGGTTTTCTTCAAAGGCATTGGGAAATTCTGGCCCATTGACTTTGTCATCAGTTGAAAACGTCTCATCGACTCATCAACTTTGAAGTAGGCCGGAGTCGTGGCGTTTTTCAAACCTTTGACTTCAACATCAAGCGTTTCAGGTTTGGCATCCAAAGCTTCTTTAAAGAAATCGCCAATCTTTAAATCATCAGCGCCCACAGGAGCTGATTCGAGGAGATTTTCGATCTCAGTTTCGATGGTGACGAATTTATATTTCAATTCACCTTGGGCATGCATTTCTGCGTGCTGAGTGAAATGAGGGTCGATCATTTGATCGAGACTAATGGCATGCACTCCTTCTGAGAGCATTTGTTTGCGAAGGGACTCGTCACCGTTTTGCAAGTCGTGCGTGAGAACTTTCTCTTTCATTTTTTCTTTGTACTTCTCAGGAATGGCTTCGGTGTACTCGGCAAGAGTCACGAGTTTATTCTCAGAGTTTTTGAAAAGGACGAAAGGACGAGCGAGTTCATCAAATTTTGGATCAGAAACACAGCCGTATTTAACGAAGAGGCCGATGTCTTCCCAGACTTTGTTGAAGCGTTCGCGGTCAGAGTTGGCGAGCTTCTTGATGCCTTCAGCGACTTTCTTGATAACGTAGTTGGCGATCTTTTTAACGTTCGGATCACCCTGCAGTGCTGAACGCGACACGTTCAGCGGGATGTCAGTAGAGTCCATTGCACCTTTGAGAAGGGTCAGGAAGTCAGGGAGAACGTTTTTAACAGAATCAGAGACAAAAACCTGTTTGCAATAGAGCTTGATGCCTTGTTCTTGCATCGGTTTTTGTAGATTGATTTTTGGGAAGTAGAGAATCCCCTGAAGAGTGAATGGGTGATCAACATTTAAGTGCAACCAGAAGAGAGGCTCTGGATCCATCGGGAAGAGCTTGCGATAGAACTCTTTGTATTGTTCGTCCGTGATGTCTTTAGGATCTTTTTTCCAGAGTGGAACTTTCTCGTTGAAGACTTCAGCTTTGGCATCTTTTTCTTCAGCATCAAGAACTGATACGTCCCATGGCATGAAATCGCAGTAGCGACGAAGAGTTTCAGAAACTTTCCACTTGTTTAAGAAGTCTTTTGAGTCTTCGCTGACTTTAAGTGTAATTGTTGTTCCAGCTTCCGTGCGGGTACCGGTATCAAATGTGTAGTCAACATCCCCTTGGCAGGTCCACTTTACAGCAGTTGAACCTTCTTTGTAGGAAAGTGTATCGACAGTCACTTCATCGGCCACCATGAAAGCCGAATAGAAGCCCAAACCGAATTTACCAATGACGTCCGAGTCTTGGCCTTGCGCTTTCATTTTTTCGACAAACTCAGCCGCGCCTGAGAAGGCGAGTTGGGCGAGATATTTTTCGACTTCCGCCTCATTCATTCCAAGGCCGTTGTCTTTAATGACGATGGTACCGGCAGTTTTATTGACGATCACTTCGACACTGCCTTCCGGGGCTTCGAGGTTTTCTGTGCGGGCGTAGGCGTGGCGCTTGGTGATGGCGTCACAGGCGTTGGAGACTAGCTCGCGCAAGAAAATATCATGCTCCGAGTAAAGCCATTTTTTGATAATCGGGAAGATGTCTTGGGTTTTAACTGAGATGCTACCTGAACGGGCCATGGAGTCCTCCAAAACAATGTGGTAAATTTGTGTCAAACAATATGGAGACGACTCGCCGAGAGTCAAGGGTGCCTATGGCAATAAATGACGTTCGACCGCTGACTATTTTGACGACTGGCGGAACCATCGAAAAAATCTACGATGAGAATGAAGGCACACTGCAAAATCGTGACACTATAATCAAGAATAAAATCCTGCAAAAACTGCGTCTGCCTTATACCGATATTCGAGTGAAATCCCTGATGGCAAAGGACTCGCTCTATATGGACGAAGCTGATCGTAAAATTATTTGTGACTCAATCGCCGAGTATGAAAAATTAGGTTTTCCCATAG
>JBIKNE010000015.1:0-12199 GCA_044358855.1 Bacteriovoracaceae bacterium
TGGCCCGAGACAAGTTGGAAAAACGACACTCTCCAAGCAACTATATCCCAATTATGAATACCTAAATTTCGATAACTCTGAGGATCGAAAATCTATCATGGAGAAATCCTGGAAACGCTCAAGCGAACTTGTCATTTTTGATGAAATTCACAAACGACCAAAATGGAAATCATGGATCAAAGGCGTTTACGATGTTGAAGGTGTCAGACCTCGAATCCTTGTGACCGGATCTGCCAGAATGGATATACATCGCAAAGGCGGGGACTCCTTGGCCGGCAGACATTTTAGTTATCGTCTCCATCCCTTCAGTGTCGCTGAATTGAAAGAGCAAATGAACCCGAAAGACTGCCTCGATCGCCTCCTTTGCGTAGGAGGGTTCCCCGAACCATTTTTAAACGGGACTGAGGAATTTGCAAAAAGGTGGCGCCACACCCATCTCGATCGAATATTGAAAGAAGATTTACTAGAATTAGAAATCGTCCGAAATTTAAAATTAATCGAAATTCTCACTGATTTGCTTGCCGATCGTGTGGGTGCCCCCGTCAGCTATAGCTCGCTTGCACGGGATCTCGAGATTTCTCCGCACACTGTAAAAAAATGGATCGGAATCCTGGAGTCTCTTTTTGTAATATTCGTTGTTCCCCCCTTTTCAAAAAACATTGCCCGAGCGATTTTGCGTGAACCTAAAATATATTTCTACGACACGGGAAGAGTAAAAAATGAGCCGGGTGCTCGCTTAGAAAATATCGTCGCCTGTGCTCTGCTTAAGAGTCTCCACAAGGGGCAGGATCTTCGCGGAGAAAGATCTGAGCTTTTTTATGTAAGAGACAAAGAAAAAAGAGAAGTTGATTTTCTAACAGTCATTGATCGAAAGATAACTGACTTAATAGAGGTCAAAAATTCTGATGCTAATCTATCGACAAGCCTGGCCTACTTTGCTGAAAAGCTTAGGCCATCTCAAGCAACTCAAGTCGTCTTGGATTTACCAAGGGAACTTGAAAAACATAGAATACTCATTCAAAAAGTAGAACACTTTTTGATGAATTTAGAGTAAATCTCGTGATGATCTCGAATATTTTCGGTTGGCAACTTGATGCAAAGATAGACGATTTATACCGACTAGCTCACTTTTTTATTCTGCGTTTGAATTCCAGCTATCAGCAATTCCTTGGACGAAGCCTCATCACTCATCGCCTTATTAAAGATAAGTTGGCGAGGATCTTCAAATTTATTACTGGCAGCTAGCAAATTAATCAGAGTCGTGACGTTTTCAAAACTTGAAGCCAGGACATGGTAGAAGTCTGGCACATCGAGGTGGCGAGGAAGATGGTTATTCAAGCGGCCGTAAGCCGTTTTGCCTAATTGAGCGTAGTAAGTAAGATCGACAATTTTCTTATTGAGTGATTCAGAGAAATAACCACAAAGCATGAGTGCTGTATCGCCTACTTCTTGGTAGGTGCGCTTTTGTGATTCGAGGGGAAGTGTACCGGCCTCAAGTAATTTCATACCGAGAATCTTTTCGCGAACACGGCCTTCATTAAATTCAAAATAAGTCGCACTTAAAGCAAAGCGATCTAGCACCACACTTGAATAAAAAATCGTCTCCTGCGGAACAGGGCAGAGCGATTTATTATTCAGTTCGTTGAGACCTTGGAAAAAGTAGGATTTGAGATCAGTGGCGGTGACGATTTTGCGATTGGTTTCGGTCATAGCAGCAGGGCCCCCTGCTGACTATTTTACCACGGTAAAGCTCTTCGCCAAAAAATGGGCAAATTCTGCCCATTTCAAGGGGTTATTCTTCGATTTCTGCCATCAAAACGCCTGATTCGAGTGCCTGCCCCGGTTGCACCAGGAGGCTTTTTACTACCCCTGAAACACCGGCCTTTATCTCATTCTCCATTTTCATGGCCTCTAAGATAAGGATCGTTTGGCCTTTCTCGACTGTATCTCCGGCCTTTACAAAAAGCTTCACAACCTTACCCGGCATCTGAGTCACAAGTGCGCCAGCTCCGCCGCTAAACAAGCCTGAAGGCTTGAAGCCGCGATACATCTTGTAGGTAACAGTATTGGAAACTACCGTTTCGCCGGCCGATAATTGAGTGAGCTTGAACCATTTTTGCTGATCCCATGAGCCGAAAAGTTTTCCAGCTAAACGACGTGCGTAAAAAGTTTTTTCACTAAAAATGAACTTTGAAATCGATCCGTTAGTTTCAACTTTGTTCAGGTCGACGACTGTATCTTTACGATCCTGATCGACAAAATAATAGCGCATCTTACACCTGTCCCATTTCAACCGAAGCCACTCTCACCAAGAGACTCTCTGGTTTTTCTGTTATTGCTACACGCTCTTGCGGCTTCACACCGGCAATATAGTGAGTAGTATATTCACCTTTCTTAAAGCTCTCCTCATCAAGAATAACTTTCAGTAGTGGAATATTCGTTTTTAGGCCATCAAGTAGAAGACCATCAAGCGCTGCACGCACCTTTCGAATCGCCACGGCTCTATCATAACCACGAGCAATCAACTTTCCGACCATCGGATCAAAGTCGGGAGTGATAGTAAATTTCGGGTAGAGACAGTGATCAAAACGAATTCCTTGCGGGAAAGTCGTCTCAAAGCCTGCAATTTTTCCAGGTGCTGGCAGCATAGTGACGGGATCTTCGGCACAAATTCGGCATTCAATGGCATGGCCATGGAGCTTGATATCGTCTTGAGTTTTAAAATCAAGTGGCTGATTGAACGCCGACTTCACCATATTGGCGAGCAGATCAATGCCAGTGATCTCTTCGGTGATGGGATGCTCCACCTGGATACGCGTATTCATTTCGAGGAAATAGAATTTACGATCATCGCCCATAATGAATTCAACTGTACCGGCCGAATCGTAGCCGACGGCTTTCGCCAGCTTTACAGCGGTTTCACAAATTTCTTTTCTGAGTTTGGTATCTTCGCCAATAAAAGGCGATGGTGCTTCTTCAATAATTTTCTGATGACGGCGCTGAATAGAACATTCACGCTCAAACAGGTGATACACATTGCCTTTTTTATCGGCCAAGATTTGTACTTCAATGTGGTGCGGATTCTGTACATATTTCTCAACAAGTAATCCGGCATTACCGAAACTTGATAAGGCTTCACGTTGAACAGCTTCAAAATTAGTTTTTACATCAGCGTCTGAATAACATGGACGCATGCCTTTCCCACCGCCACCGGCGACAGCTTTAAGGAGCACAGGATATCCAATGGTCTGACAAAGTTTAATAGCTTCTTCGACTGTTGGGACTTCACCTGTCGAGCCAGGCACCACGGGAACTCCCGCCTTTTGGGCCCATTGCTTTGAGATAGCTTTATCCCCCATGGCTGCAATCGCTTCAGGATTGGGACCAATAAAGATGACACCTTGAGCTTTGAGAGTTTTAGCAAACTCTCCGTTCTCTGAAAGAAAACCATAGCCCGGATGAACCGCATCGATTTTATATTTTTTGATCAGCTCCAAAATTTTTGGAACGTTCAAATAGGTATCGCGATTCGTATTACCACTAAGATGAACCCACTCTTGGCAGTATTCAAGATGAGCCGCCTCTGGTTCGTTATCTGTCCACACACCGACACTCACAAGTCCTAGCTCGTTAAGCGCTTTGGCGATACGGATGGCAATTTCACCACGATTCGCAATAAGTACACGTTTACCTAACATGATGACCTCTAGAGTGGAATGTTGCCGTGCTTGCGTTCTGGAGCACGAACTTTCTTGTGCTCTAGAGCTTTCAAACACTGATAAATGCGTGCGCGCGTTTGCTCAGGGAAAATAATTTCATCCAAGTAACCCAATTCCGCCGCACGATAAGGATTGGCGAACTCGTTTTCATAGTTCTCAACCAATTCTTTTTTCTTCTTATCAAAAGCTTCGCCTTTCAAACCGGCGAGCTCGTTACGGAAAATAATATTAACTGCACCTTCAGCTCCCATCACGGCGATTTCTGCAGTTGGGTACGCAAGGTTGATGTCTGAACGAATATGTTTTGAAGCCATCACATCATAGGCACCACCGTAAGCTTTACGAGTGATAACCGTAATGAGTGGAACCGTTGCTTCACAATAGGCATAAAGAAGTTTAGCGCCGTGACGGATAATACCGCCGTACTCCTGTACTGTTCCTGGCAAAAAACCTGGTACATCAACAAAAGTTACTACGGGAATATTGAATGCATCACAGAAGCGCACAAAACGCGCGGCTTTAGTTGAGCTGTCAATATCCAGTACCCCTGCGAGCACTGCCGGCTGGTTGGCGATGATGCCGATTTTCACTCCACCTACTGAAGCAAAACCGCACAGAATATTTTTTGCAAAATCGCGATGCACTTCTAAGAAATGACCATCATCAACCACTTCAACCACCAACTCTTTCATGTCGTAAGGCTTACGAGAGTTATCTGGCACAAAGTCTTTGAGTTTTGTGTTTGTACGATTGGCCGCATCGGCAGTTAATACAGCCGTCGGTTTGACTGAACTTGATGATGGAAGATAGCTCAAAAGTTCACGGACGCGTTCAAAACAATCGTCTTCATCGGTGCACTTAAAGTGGGCCACGCCTGACTTTTCGTTGTGTGTACTCGCTCCACCCAAGGCTTCTTTGGTCACCTCTTCGTGAGTGACAGTTTTAATAACATCAGGACCAGTCACAAACATGTAAGAGGTTTTCTCAACCATGAAAATGAAGTCTGTCATGGCGGGTGAATAAACGGCGCCGCCCGCACAGGGCCCCAAGATCAGCGAAATTTGTGGAATCACTCCGGAGGCTTGCACGTTACGCCAGAAAATTTCTGCGTAACCAGCAAGAGATTCAACGCCCTCTTGAATGCGCGCTCCACCCGAATCATTCAAACCGATGATAGGAATACGATGCTCAAGAGCGAAGTCCATGACCTTGCAGATTTTCTTGGCGTAAGCTGCGCCCAAAGCGCCCCCCCAACAAGTGAAATCTTGGCTGAACAAAGCGACTTGCTGTCCGTTTATTGTTCCAATTCCTGTGATGACACCATCGCCGAGGTATTGTGTTTTCTCGATGCCGAATGCGCGGCTTTTATGAACAACAAATTTATCAAACTCCATGAAGCTACCCGGATCGAGTAGTTTTTCTAAACGCTCACGTGCAGAGTACTTACCTTGTTCGTGCTGCTTATTTATGCGTTCAACACCACCACCTAATTCAGCTTGGGCATTAAGTTGGGCGAGCTGTTCGCGACGCTCAGAATTAGTCAGCATGAAGTCCTCCTGGAAATGTCCAAAAGTTATACCCCACATGACAAAAAAAAGGAGGCGTTTTCACGCCTCCTTCGTGTCTTAAAATTGTTTTTTGACTCTACTCGCCAACAGCTCTCTTGAGGAGACGCTTATCAAGGCCGTATTTCTCGACTTTCATGATCAAACCCGCGCGACTAATGCCCAACTCTTTCGCCAAGCGCGACTTATTAAAGCCACAGCGCTTCAAACCTTCGCGGATCATATGAATCTCGAGTTCTTCCAAGGCATCTTTCAGGCTGCCGTTGGTATTTACGCCTTTGAGACCATGGCCATGTTCACGCGTTTGAGCGCTTTCTCCGTGATCAAGCATGCGCTGATTCAAAATATCTGGCGTAATCATTTTGTCTTCACCTGAAAGAACCACAAGTCGCTCGATTTCGTTTTCAAGTTCACGGACGTTACCTGGCCATGGATAATCGAGCATTTTCTCCATGGTCTTTTTCGCAAACTGCTTCAAAGGAACGCCTGATTCAGCACAACGTTTCTCGAGGAAGAAATCCATCAATATTGGAATATCTTCTACGCGCTCGCGAAGCGCCGGCAATTGAACGTTAATGACGTTAATTCGGTAGTACAAGTCTTCGCGGAACTCACCTTTAGCAATCATCTCTTTAAGATTTTTGTTGGTGGCAGCCACAACGCGTACATTCACTTTTTTAGGAGTGGTGGCACCAACTGGCAGGAAGGTTCCTTCTTGCAATACGCGCAGGAGCTTCACTTGCATAGTAAGTGATGTATCACCAATTTCATCGAGGAACAGTGTTCCTCCGTTGGCAACTTCAAAGAAGCCTTTTTTATCTTTAATGGCACCAGTGAAGGATCCCTTCACGTGACCAAAGAGTTCTGAGTCGAGTAGATTGTCGTTAAATGCTGAACAGTTCACCGCCATAAAGACCGCGTCTTTTCGAGGTGAATTATAGTGAATCGCCTTTGCAACAAGCTCTTTACCAGTACCGTTCTCACCTTGAATGAGGATAGTCGCTTCTGATGAATTGATCTTTTGCAAGAGATGATAGATCTGTTGCATGCGCTTCGATTTACCAATCAAATTATGATAGCGGTATTTGTTCCCCACCTCGCTTGTGAGGTCATGAATACGTGCTTCACGTTTAGAAATCTCTTCGTGAAATGTACTGACTTCGTCTGATACAATATCGAGCATTTCTTTTAGATAACCGCGTTCACGTGGAAAGAGTTTGCGCATTTTCGTGACTGACGCTTTTGCATCCGCCTCTGAAATACCACACTCCAACATATGTTTTGTCAGTTCTTCCACGTCTTTTGCTGTGGCATCGTCTTTCATAAACGGATAAGAGCACACTGCACCCAAGAACTCTCCGTCGACCATGACTTTAGCCACGAAGCCATACACATGAGGAAAGAAAGTCTTATATTCATAGATCATCTCAGGATGACCTTTAATACTCTCAAACAGCTTCTCTACATCTTGTTCAAGCCATTCTTGGCCATAACTATGCGCCATCTGCACTTTGAAGAAGTGAGAGAAGTACTTATAGTCTTTATGCTTGAATTCGTTTTGAATGCGGCCTTGTTCATCGACATAGAAGAAGTCGAGGTCGAACCACTTGCCGACAATCTCTTCCATCTTCTTATTAACATGAAGTTCTTTAATGCTCTTCCAATCGATAATCATAGCTGCTCCTTTGGGCCATCCGGGCCTTGGGTCGTACTCGTCAAACTTATCGTCACTTCGTAGACGAACTTGACAGTGAGCTATGTAGATTTGCGTATTTTTTTGACGATCAGAGGGCTAAAGCCCCTTAAATATGTCGATAAAATGAGGATTTCCCCATTCTTGCGGGCCGACTAATTTTCTCAAGATACTTCCATCTGCCTTAAAAACGTAGGACTCTGGCAGTTTTGTGGTGCCGAACTGATCGCGATGAACGTTGCGATTATCCATTAACCACAGCACTTCTTTGTTTTGCGGAAGCTTTAAACTCGCTAAAAATTTGCGAATTTTTGGGACTTCATCATTTATCGCCACAATAAGAACGCGCACATTCGCTGGAAGTTTGTCAGTGAGTACTAAGAGTTCGGGCAACTCTGCTTCACAGGGTCCACACCATGTGGCCCAGAAATGCACTAGAAGTGTTTTGCCTTCAAAGCCCTGCTCAGCGATAAGGTCATAAGCGGAGCCTTCTAGCGTGGTAAATGTCGCCGGCGGAAGGCGTTCGAGAAGTGTCTCTTTTACTTCAACGACAAGCTGCTGTTGAAGGCTATAGCGAGAGTACCAGGTAAAGGCCAAGGCCCCCCCAAACAAAACTACAACAATGAGAATTCGATTTATCATGGCCCCAAAATAAAAAACCTTCCCGGGTGTGTCCACGGGAAGGTTTTAAAATCGATCAGAATTTTAACTTAAACTATTCTACGAAAGCCAAGTAAGCAGTCTTAGCACCGTCGCCGAGGCGAGAGTCAGCAACTTTCAAAACGCGAGTGTAACCACCCGGGCGTTGTTTGAACTTTGGAGCAACTGTTTCAAAAAGGGCCTTAACAGCGCCTTTATTATTTAGCTTTGAGTAAGCCAAACGACGATTTGCCAAAGTATCGCTCTTACCCAAAGTCACCAATTTCTCGATGAAAGGCTTAAGGGCTTTTGCTTTTGTTTCAGTTGTATGGATTTTACCATGATCAATCATCTCGATAGCGAGGTTCTTCATCAAGGCTACGCGGTGTGAGCGCTCAAGACCTAACTGATATTTGTGATTACCGTGTCTCATAACTTTCCCTTTTCGATTCTATATCCCAAGCTTATTCAGCTTGAGAGCCCACTTGCTTCATGATGTTGTCGACTTTCATGCCGAGACCAAGTCCCATTGAAGCAAGGATTTCTTTAATTTCGTTAAGTGACTTACGGCCGAAGTTCTTAGTACGAAGCATTTCGCCTTCAGTCTTAGAAACGAGCTCGTAAATATACTTGATATTAGCGTTCTGCAAGCAGTTAGCTGAGCGAACTGACAATTCAAGCTCAGATACTGGCTTCAAGAGGGCGTCGTTCGTTACCGAACCGCTAGCTTGAGTAGCAGGCTTAACTTCAGTTGGAGTGTCCTTGTCTTCGAAGTTCAAGAACACTGTCAATTGATCGCGAAGGATCTTCGCAGAAATTGCGATGGCATCCAATGGATCAATTCCAGATGTTGTCCAAACTTCAAGAGTCAAACGATCGTAGTCAGTACGCTTACCAACACGAGCGTTAGTCACAGTGTAGTTTACGCGCGTAACAGGTGAGAACAAAGTATCAAGGTAGATCCAGCCAACAGGAAGATCGAACGAGTCTTTGTTATCAAGAGCAGTTACATAACCTTTGCCGCGAGCAACTTTGAGCTCCATGCGGATTGAGCCGCCTGAAGAAATGTTACAAATCACGTGCTCAGGATTGAGAACTTTTACGTTAGCGTTTTCAGAGATATCAGCAGCTTTAACAGCACCTTCTGAATTCTTCTCAAGGACGAGAGTCATCTCTTCCTTGTCAGTGATCTTGAAACGAATTTCTTTAAGGTTCAAAATGATTTCTGAAACTTCTTCTTTAATGTTGTTGATTGTGCCGAACTCATGGTCAACACCATCAATTTTCACAGCAACGATACCTGCACCCTGAAGTGAAGAGAGAAGTACGCGGCGAAGAGAGTTACCGAGAGTAAGACCGTAGCCGCGCTCAAGTGGCTTAGCTGTGAACTTACCATAGTTTGACTTGAGAGTATCGGTATCAACCTCAAGTGCGCCTGGACGAATCATGCCCGTCCAGTTTTTGCTCATAAAATTACTCATCAGCGGACTCCTTACAGAAATGTTTTACGCGTTAGAATTATACGCGGCGACGCTTAGGTGCGCGGCAACCATTATGAGGCATTGGAGACTTGTCAGCGACTGAAGTGATACGCAAGCCAGCTGCCATGAGTGCGCGAATAGCGTTCTCGCGACCAGCGCCCGGACCTTTCACTTTCACGTCAACAGAGTTCAAACCGTGCTCCATAGCTTTCTTAGCCGCTTCACCTGAAGCGATCTGAGCTGCAAATGGAGTTGATTTCTTAGAACCACGGAAACCTTGGTGACCAGCAGATGCCCAAGAAACAGCGTTACCTTCAGCATCGCTGATAGTTACGATTGTGTTGTTGAAAGAAGCGTACACGTGGCAAACACCATGAGAGATGTTTTTGCGTGCTTTCTTCTTACCACCAGCAGCTGGCTTCTTGGTGTTGTTGTCATTTTTTTGTGAGTTAGTTTCGCTCATATATCCGCCTTATTACTTCATAGCCTTAATTGATTTCTTACCAGCGATTGCCACAGCAGGTCCCTTACGAGTACGTGCGTTTGTGTGGGTGCGCTGACCGCGAACAGGCAAGCCTTTGCGGTGACGGATACCACGGTAGCAACCGAGGTCTTTTAAGCGCTTAATGTTCAAGCCAACTTCACGACGAAGATCACCTTCAACCGAATGCCCTTCTAGAGCAGCACGGATCTGTTGTGTTTCTTCTTCAGTGATATCATTTGAGCTTTTTTCTGGGTCGATGCCGACCTTCGCCAACACTTCTGCGCCGATTTTTGGACCTACGCCATAGAGAGCGCGGATCGCGATTTTCATCGCTTTATTACGGGGAAGGTCAACGCCTAAAATACGTGCCATGTTCTCGTCTCCTAACCTTGACGTTGCTTGTGTTTAGGATTGCCTTTGCAAATTACGCGCAAAGTTCCTTTGCGCTTAACTACTTTGCAGTCCTTACAAATTGGTTTTACTGATGATCTAACTTTCATAAATTAACCTTTGCTTCTAAAAATAATCCGTCCCTTGTCCAAGTCGTATTTGCTGATTTCAACAACGACCTTATCCCCGGGCAGGATCTTGATATAATTCATTCGCATCTTGCCACTAATGTGGGCCAAAACAACGTGTCCATTTGGCAGTTTCACCCTAAACCTAGTGTTAGGGAGCAATTCGAGAACCTGCCCCTCGACTTCGATGGTATCTTGCGCTTCAGACATCATTTTTCCACTAAAAAGTAAGCGACTTTATAACTAAACCCCTTCTCCTTGGCAACCGCTTTCCGGCCTCGCGTTAGAGCTTCTGAGATATTTGTTCGTAAAGCTGCTCAATGCTATTTTCCGCGTTCACCGTCATAAGACGTTGTGCCGCTCTGTAATAATCTAAGACGGGTTGGGTATTCTGCGAAAATACATCCATCCGCTTCTTGATGACTTCTTCCTTGTCGTCATCTCGATGTACGAGATTGGTACCGCTACAACGATCACACACACCGGCCTTTTGAGGGGCCTGAGTAATCAAGTTGTAAATCGCACCACAGTCCTTGCAGGTCCGGCGGTTTGTGAGCCGCTGAATCAACTTCGGAAGGTCGATTTCAAAATAGACCGCTAGGCTTTTACGACCCTTGAGGACTTCTCGATCAAGGGTTTGGGCCTGGGCTAGATTGCGAGGGTAACCATCAAAAATATAACTGTTCTTATCTAGGTCAGCATTTGCAAGAATCAACTTGATCACGAGATCATCTGAAACCAATGCACCTGCATCCAAAACCGCTTTAACTTTCTGACCGAGCTCGCTCCCCTTGGCAATTTCAGCCCTGAGAAGATCTCCTGTCGAAATGTGCTTGCAACCCTTCTCTGTCACCAATCTTCCTGCCTGAGTGCCCTTTCCAGAGCCCGGAGCGCCGATGAAGACGAGATGCTGCATCCTAGAACCTCTTCGCGCCAGAGAACTTGCCTCTTACCTTGTAAGCAGAGTCAAAACGCTGGGATATCATGAAGCTTTCAGCTTGAGCCATTGTGTCAATGGCAACACCTACTAGAATCAAAAGTGACGTTCCACCGAAGTAGAAAGGAACTTTGGCATAGTTGAATAGGATAGCTGGCATAAGACAAATCAAAGCCACGTAAATTGCACCAACGAGAGTGAGGCGGCTAATGATAGTATTAAGGAAATCTGCTGTCTGCTCACCTGGACGAATTCCTGGGATAAATCCACCGTGCTTACGCAAGTTTTCAGAAATATCACCCGTTTTGAACTGGATTGAAGCATAGAAATAAGCAAAGAACACAATCAAGCCAATGAAGACCACATTATAAAGCATCCGACCTGGAGCCAAGAGTTGTTCAATTTTGCTGAACCAATCTTTTGCTGGACTGTCGGCCGGAATGAACTGAGAGACAGTTGTCGGGAAACCAAGCAATGCAGAGGCAAAAATTGGAGGCATTACGCCCGAGATATTAACCTTAATCGGCAAGTGAGTCGATTGACCGCCAAATACACGGTTGTTCACGACACGCTTTGCATACTGAACTGGAACCTTGCGGAAAGCGCGTTCAATGTAAATGATAAGCCAGAATGAGACGAGCATGATCGCCAGAACAATTAACAAACCAACCACAGTGATTTCACCGTTAGTTAGGAGATTAAATGTGTCGCGCATACCAGTTGGTATTCCAGCGGCAATACCCGCAAAAATGACGAGAGAGATACCGTTACCAATTCCACGCTCAGTGATCTGCTCACCCAACCACATCACAAACATAGTACCAGCCATTAAGCTGATAACGGTTAGGAAGCGGAAGGCGTAACCTGGATCAATAACAACCGGAAGGCCGTTATTTGGACTGCGAATACTCTCAAGTCCGACAGCTAAGCCATAACCCTGAAAAATACAAAGAAGGACTGTAGCGTAGCGAGTGTATTGATTAATTTTTTTGTGACCATCTGGTTCTTTCTGAATTTCAGAAAGAGCAGGAATTGAATACGAAAGAAGACTGAAAATAATCGATGACGTGATGTAAGGCATGATTCCCAATGCCAAAACCGAGAAGCGCTCGAGAGCACCACCGCTAAAGGTATTGAAAACACCAAACACTGAACCCTTCATT
>JBIKNE010000352.1:0-3308 GCA_044358855.1 Bacteriovoracaceae bacterium
GGATTCAGCGGTACTTTCATTTTCTCCACCTTGTACCAAAGAAACTTCGGGATATCTCGGTTGAAGCTCAGCCCACTTTTTCGCCAAAATTCCATTGGCCACAGGGGATGTGGTTTTAATTCCATCAACACTGGCGGTTACTGTCCGTGCTCGTTTGTAATCAAAGCGCTTAATTTGTGGAGTTCCTGGTTTAGTTTCAAACTTTGCGATGCGACCTAAAGGAACTAGATTACCCTGACGATCCATCACAGGAATTTGTGCCAAATCCTCATAATTTTCGCGGTTGGTGTCTTTGAACTTCACATTCAAATTCACTTCTTTATTATTCAACGTCACATCAGAAATGAAGAGACCACCCATCGCCGTACGAACAGTCGTCCCAATATCGGCAACGTTGATGCCCAAACGATCAGCTAATGAATAATCCACGCGGACGAGCACTTCTTCTGCATCTACCACATCTTCAATTTTTAAATCCAAGATTCCCGGAGTTGCAGCTAAAACTTTCATCACCTCATCGATCACTTCTTGATTCTTTTTGGCATCGTTAGATCGGAAAGTTGCCGAAACAGCGGCCCCAACCGGAGGACCATTCACCATCTCTTCAAAGATCACCGTTCCATACTGTTTTGTCTCTATTCCTTCACGTAACGTTTTGAGGAGTTCAGTATGGGGAACATTGAATTTGGCATAATCAGTCACATAAATGGTAATCATCCCTTGGTTGTCACCTTCCCCACCTTTGGCATCATCAGGGCGACCTTTTGATGTCCCCGCACGGGCAATAACATCGCGAATATTTTTTTCTCCTCCGACCTCAAGAATTTTACGGCTTAATTCACCCACAATTTCGCGGGTTCTCTGAAGAGGGGTTCCGATAGGTGCTTCAACACGCGCCATATAAACTTCAGTGTGTTCAGCCGGAAAGAGTATAAATTTATTTCCAACCGCATTAAGAAGCATAGAAGCAACAATCAAGCCGAGCATACTACCAACCGTAATGTAACGATGCTTCACTACCCAGCGCATGAAATTTTCGAATTTTAAACGGTAAGGAGCGAACCAATCCTTTCCGCCATCACTGATTTTTTTGACACGATCACCAACAAAGGACAAGCGCATAGGTAGGAAGAAGAATGATTCGAGCAATGAAACTAATAGAGCAATGGTTACGACGATAGGAATCGCCATAATAAATTTGCCCATAATACCTTTCGTAACAAGCATCGGTAAAAAAGCGGCGATGGTAGTCAATGCGGTCGCGGTGATAGGGGCCCAAAGATCGGCAATCGATTTAACTAGAGCTTGATGTGTTGGCATGCCATTTCGTCTTAAATCGACAAAATTATCTGTAATAACAATAGAGTTATCAACCAACATACCCATTGCAATAATCAATGCGAGAATCGTAATAGAGTCCAGGTTTAAGCCGAACATCGGCATAATCCCAAGCGTAGTCATAATCGCGAGAGGAAGAGATATTGAAGCCATCACCCCAGTCCAACCTGGAATGAAAATCAGCAAAAAGCCTAAGACAATAACAAGCCCCGAAATCGCATTGGAGTTCAAGGTATTAAGCTTGTCACGAACCTTATTGGCTTCGTTGTTGTAAGTCTTAAATTGAACTGTACCTTCATAAGCTTTTGAATAACGCTCGACCACGGCAAAAACTTGATCGGCTAATTTAATAGTATCGGCCCCTGCCTTTTTATTCACAATCAACAGGACGGCTTCTTGCCCATTCCAAGTTGTTAGCGTTTTAGCTTCTTCAGCACCATCAATGGCCCTAGCGACATCTTTTAAGCGAACAATCTGTCCAGCAAAGTTCGAACGAATAACTAATTCACCTAACTCTTCTGCGTTTTTAACTTTTGCATCCAGACGAACTAATCTTTTCTCCGTGGCACTCTCCATATCTCCCCCGGGGGTTGAGATATTGCGAGATTGTGCTTTGGCCAAAACTTCTGAAACACCAATATTCATGGCATTGAGTTTTGCCATATCAAGCTCTACTGTGAATTCGCGATTCCTAAATCCACTGGGACGCACATCCTTTACAGCATCGATATCTTCGATTTCTTCTTTCAATAGATCAGCAATGCGATCGCGAAGACGGTTTTCGCCGGAGCCTACGACAGCAATTTCAATCGCGGGGAACTCGGCGGATTTTATTTCTAAAAAATTTGGTTGTTGTTCTAAGTCAGCAGGCAACTTTGAGACTCGCTGAACTGCTTTTTGCAGATCATCCATGACTTTAACTTCATCGACATTGTCCATATCTGCACGAACGACGATGACACTCTGGCCGGTTTGCGAAATCGACTTAATATCTTTGATGCCTGAGACTGCACGAATTTCATCTTCAATGGGTTTAGTAATGAGAGCTTCGATATCTTCCGGTGAAGCCCCTTTGTAGTTCGTCGTAATTGTGGCAATAGCAAAATCCACTGCCGGCCATGACTCGGCATTCATTTTCATAATGCCCTGAAGACCGATGACAAACATAAACCCCATCAGAACTAATGTGAGTTTATAGTTACGAATAAAAAAATCAGCAATATTCTTCATGTGTTAGATCCTGTTGAACTCACAAGGAGTTTCAGTAAAGACAACCAGGTAATCGAAAATAGTATTTATAATTTCAAGTTGAGTGCTAATTGTTGTGAGATTTGAATTCAAAAGCGCATCCTGATCCAAGATCAAATCATTTGCCGAAACGCGCGCCTCACGGAATTTACGATTTTGCACCTGTAGGCGCTTTTCAAGGGCGAGGGTATTTTGTTTCTGTGAGCGAACCACATCAGTTAAAAGTCCGATGACTTTTACCAATTGCTGATGGGTTGAAATGATATCCGTATCATTCTGTTTGATCTGAGCGCTAAAGCGCTTCTCGGCCAAAAGCTCTTGTGTCTGGCGAGTATCACCCTTTCCGATAGGAATCACTAACTGAAGACCAGCGCTATAACCGGTTCGATCATTTTCTTGCCAGTCATCGAAGGCATCGTTAATCGAACCTTCCACTAAACCATTGCCTTTATCTTTACTCGCAACACCGGTGGTTTTAACTGAACCAATAAACTTTAAGTCCACATCATCATAACTTGAGGCGAGTTTAGACTGCTCTTTTTGATTCTGCCGCAACAGAGCAGTGATCTCATCATACTGAGTGTAGTCATAAGGAACACTGTTATTGCTAGCGATGGTCGCAGTACAAGCCAGCACCGTTTGAATCATTTTTGGAACATCGTACTCAGTCAAGACCACATCTTTCGCCATTAAGCTTGGCAGTAGGTTATTGAGTTGTTTCA
>JBIKNE010000353.1:0-3306 GCA_044358855.1 Bacteriovoracaceae bacterium
AGGTCAGCGCAGTTATACCTCTAATAAAGGTCTGACTAACGAGCAGATCTATGAATTTTTGATGACGGGTAAAGAGTTGATCCGAGGTGAATCGACCTTGGGTGAAATGAACTTTGATGTGAACCGCTATAATCGTTGGTGGAGTAAGGTGATTGGTTATACTAACCCAGGCAAGACCAACACCATTCATGTCAATGGCCGCTTCTACTCGAAGTATTCAGTGACTCAAATCGCATCGAACATCACGCACGAATGGATCCATTTGAATGGCTTTTATCATGACTCGGCAAGAGACCATGATTCAGTCCCATACGCAGTGGGATACATTATGGAAAGCCTAGCCGAGCAGTACGTGCGCGATGGGTATATTGATTAGTTCCTAGCGATAGAAAAGCGTCGAGCGCTTGTGATCGAAGGGTTTGATGACCTCAAGACAAAGAGCATGGCGCTTTTCTTCGCAATAAGGTTTAAGAATTTTCTCTACCACCAAAAAATGCTGCTCGCTGTATCTTTTGCCCCGCCACTTTGCTACCAACGTTTCAATACTTTCATCCGCCTGCTGAAACATTTGATGTTTGATATAAAATGAACTCAAAAGAAATTGGGGTACTATGCCCATTTGCGAAATCTTCTCAAGGGCGTTACGACGCTCTTCAAAGCTCAGGTCTGTTTCATAAAAGAGCATATAGGCCTGCAGATTAATCTGACTTTTTCCGGTGTAACTAAAGGCCGGGCATTCGTAGTTATAGATAAAGTCTCGTGCCGCCTTGTCAGTGGGGAGCTGCTCGTTTTCATAACTTACTGAGAGATATATCGCTGCTGCTAAACAGGATGGTCTTCGCTCAAAGCTTCTCTTGGCCAAAAGATAATCGTCATTCCATTGTTGCACTTGATGAATGTTAAGTGCGCTCCAAAGAATTATGGCGATGATGGCGATTTGTGAGAGGTATTTGAGCTTAAAACTTTGCAGCAGTGGGATGAAAAGTATCAGCACTCCGGTGGCAGGCACCAGAAGATAGCTATCAAAGAGCATGGAAGGTTTATTGAGAATGACGAGCAAGGGGAGTAGAGCAAAACTGCCCCAAATGAGGATGAAGGAGGAAGCGATTTTGCGTTTATGCAAAATATAGAAGAAGCATACGATGAGGGGAATACCTACGAGCGTGCTCCAATGAGCGAGCGTGTATGTGAAGGCGAGCAGATAAGGGATAAAAATTTGAAAAAAGTAATGTCCTAAAGCGAGGATCATATCGGAGAAGGCGAAGGCCTCGTTGGTTTTTTTTCCATAATAGGTCAAGAAAACCGGACTCTGAGTGTAGTAGAGATAGTTGAGAGCAATTCCTGCCACCATGATGATCAAAGCAGGGGCGAGATACTTGAATTGAGTTTTAAGATTCTTTTTCTGCCAACAATAAATCAGTGCCCACAGTGACCACAGCACATTGATAGGTTGGGAGAGTATCGCCAGGAGTGCATAGCTCGCCACGAGGAGAGAGGCCTTGAGATTGAGTGGAGAGTAAGCGCGAGTGAGGCGCTCGGTGGCAAGCAGAGTGAAGAAAAATGAGAGGAGGTGTTTACGCGCAATTCCCCAACCCACAGTTTGAGAGAAGAGTGGGTAAATCGAAAAAAGTGCAATGATAAGAAAGAGATATTGTGACTTAATTGTTGGATGGATATTTTTTAGAATTTTTTCTAGTACAAACAGCGAAGCGATCCACCACACCAGATTGTGCAGGATCATAGAATTAAAGCCAGTCGAGTTGAAAATACTGATATCAATCAAAAGGCTTAAGTCTCGAATCGGCTGAAAATCAAGCGTGAAGAAATGAAATAAGAATTTAAAATACTCACCGATTGAGCTGGCCTTAAGTAAAATCGGAATTACCAATTGAGCATCAGGATTGACCAGTGTCGCTGGGTGCAGGATAGGCCAGTAGCTGATAAGCGCAAGTACGGTGAGCGCTGCGAGCTTCACGGGCCAGGTTAATTTCGACACCAGGTCTTTCATCCTAAGATGATAAGTTAATTAAAACGAAGACCTCAACTGAATTAGTGATCGTGGCTAATTAAAACGGCTTACGACTACGGCGTTCAACGTTGCGCGCTTTTTTCATCAGCTGCACATCTCTGAACTCGAGATCTTTTTGTTTTTTCTCGGCGTCGATTTTTTTCGTCACACTGCTGGCCTTGAGGGGAGTCGCCATTTTGATTTTGAGCGTGCGTCCATCGACGATGCGGTTATTAAGTGCATCCATCGCTTTTTTTACGTCTTCAGTCGTGGCCAGTTCTACAAAGGCCATGCCACGCGATTGCATGGTGGTCGGTTCCATGATGATTTTAATATTTTTAATGCGTGCAAAAGGGGCCAAGAGGCTCTTGATACCGTTGCGGTCACGCTTGTAACTTAAATTGCTTAAATAAATGGTGGTATTCATGGGCGTGTTTTCGCTTATTTAACACGTTTGGTCAACGGTCTTTTTGGAAGGATTGCCCACTGTACTTAATTCCCCAGTGATGTCAGGCTAATAGCATGAAAAAACTAAGCTTTATTCTCGCTTTCTTGATCCTATCACCTGTCTGGGCCGCACCGGTCTCGGTGCTAAATTTTAAGGTCGATGGCCAGAACTACACAGTTCAAAAGCTCACCGATGGACTGGGTATCATCTGGGCGATGGAGTTTCTCTCTCCCACAAAGATCATTTTTACGGAGCTATCGGGCAATATTCATATCCTCGATTTAGCTACCGGGGTGACTCGCCAAATGAAAAACCCACCCCAGGTGCATGTCGCTACTCAAGGTGGGTTACTAGATATTGCCCTTCATCCCAAGTTTGCTGAAAACTCATGGGTCTATGTGACCTATGCCAAACGCATCAGTGGCAAACAAACGACCGCACTGGCTCGTGCGAAACTTAATCTCGCCAAAGAAGAATTCTCTGAGTGGCAGGATATCTTTTTGGCCAAACCAACTTTTAATACCGCTCACCACTATGGCTCGCGGATCGCTTTTGATGACAAAGGCTATTTGTTTTTAACTGTAGGAGATCGCGGTAATGAGAAGCTTGCACAAAGTCTTGCGACTCATAATGGCAAAGTTTTGCGCCTCAATATGGATGGCTCAGCTCCCAGTGATAATCCGTTTGTGAATCAGGCCGGGGCGCTTAAAGAGATTTGGAGTTATGGACACCGTAATCCGCAAGGGCTTTTCTTTGATAAGTCGACTGGAGTGCTCTATGAGCAAGAGCATGGACCGATGGGTGGAGATGAAATTAATTTGATCACTAAAGGGAAGAACTACGGCTGGCC
>JBIKNE010000354.1:0-3304 GCA_044358855.1 Bacteriovoracaceae bacterium
CTGTCAGCACTGTGATTATCACGAGCCGATGCCTCAAGGGTGCCCCAAATGTGGAAATCTCACTTTGTTACAAAAGGGATTTGGGACGGAGCGCGTGCAAGAAGAATTAAAAAGAATATTGCCTGACGCTAAAATTGAAAGGTTTGATCGCGACGAAATAAAAACCTTCAAAGAACTACAAGATAAATTATCTCGCTTCCATTCAGGAGAGATTGATATCTTGGTGGGAACCCAGATGTTGTCAAAGGGTCATAATTTTAAAAGAGTAAAAAAAGTCATTATCTTAGGCGTTGATAACCAATTGAATATGCCAGATTTCAGAGCGAGTGAAAAAATTTGGCAGACAGTGATTCAGGTTGCAGGTCGCGCCGGACGCTATTCACATGATGGTAAGGTTTATATTCAAACAGCTAATCCCGAGTCTTCGCTTTTTGAATTGATCCAAGCTCAGTCTTTTGATGGGTTCTATCAACCTGAAAGTAATATTCGAAAAATGTGTGAGTGCCCACCTCATTTCCGTTTGGCGGCCCTCTATTTTAGTGGCCGTAACCAATCCAAATTAATTGTGCACATGTCTGAAACGGTTGAGCCGATGTTGCGCGGACTTTGGCAGCAGCATTTTTCGAAAGTTCAAATTCTTGGACCTCGTCCTGCACTAATAGAGAAGCGGGCGAATCAATTTACTTGGACGGTGTTGTTAAAGTCCCAAGACATCAATCAGTTACATAATATGTTGAAGTCTTTTCAACTAAATTGGTCAGCAATTTCAGGTGTTTCGCTCAAAGTTGACGTCGATCCTCAACATCTTTCCTGAGTTTTTCTCAAGATAACCTCAATTTCAACCGAATAGGCAACGAGATGACTTAAGGTCTGACCAGAGGTTTGCTTATGAAATATTCATTATGTTCCCTTGTTGTTGCTCTTGCACTTGCTGCGCCTACACACGCCAACGATTTACTACAAGGACTTCTCTCTTCTCAAACAGATGCTGCTGGCTCAAGAGTCACTAGTGGTAGTGGGGGGCAGGGAACACCCACGCAAGCAACAACTCCGGCGGTACCGAGTGTGACTTCGAGTGCAACTTCGTTGAATTGCCCAAGCTCGGGTCAAACAACACTGCCACTGAAATATGTAGCAGCGATGTTGCGTACCAAGGGTGCATCTCTTCAATTGTCTCATGACACTGCTCAAAGTCGACTTAACGTGCGCGGTGGTGATTTCCTTTCCAACTGTAACGGCATGCTTGAGTGGGGACTAAGAACTCCCACAACTGATTTTCCAAATTACGTTGTAGAATTGAAAATTAAAACCTGTGGCGCTGAAACTTGTGACTATAAAGTCATGGAAGTGAATGATGCTAAAGAGCAAGTCGAGAAATCAATTAAAGTTAAGCCTGACTTCGCTGGCTTTCAACAATGTTTAAAAGAGACTGGAGTGGTGGATGAGAAGGGTGCTGTTCAGGCATCTAAAATTGTCGTTCGCGACTTAGATTTTTCATTTGATGGTGTTGAAAGTACCGGCAACGTTTGGTTTGGTTCACATCTTCCGATGGCCAGTGCTCTGTATAAAAAACAAGCAGAGAAAGATTGTTACTACATGGAAGACATCCGTCAGGGTGGCTATGCTGTCTATTCGAGTGAGGATGCAGAAAGAATGCGTCTTGATGAACAGGCGCAGCTCATTTGTGATAGCGGCAACTATCGCCACATCGCAGACTTCCTAGAGCGATATGGCCAGTACTCGGCAACACTCGGTGCTATCCGTGATGAGTTGATCATCAAAGATTACAAAGACATTGCTGAGAAAATTCGCAAAGGCGAAAAATTAGAGACACTTGATTATTCTGTCGTTGCAGACTTTCAGCGCTATATCGTTGATCCCCTCACGACTCGTATTTCTGACTTGTATGAAAAAATTGGCGGCTTGCCAAATGGTCAAGAGCGCCGCCTTAAAGAAGAAGAACTCAAAGATCTCATGAAGCAGTTGGCTTCCTACAAGTCAGCACCTTATGTTTCAGACAAAGAAATTGATAAACTAATGGCCAAGGGTCTGTTTGATGAGGCCGCACAGGTGAAGACAATTCATCTGACAGCTCAAAACTATGGTCGCTTGGGCGCAGAAGAGAATGGTGTTCGCATTAATCCTCGCACCGCTCGTCAGCGTATCTCGGCCGGTAAGCAAGACTTCCAACGTTTACTTGTTGGTCGACGCGACCAGTTTGATGTTCAAACGGGTCGGGTTCTTGGAAAGTCTGAGCATTACTATGGCCTTGCTTCTCAGCACCGAAAAAATATTCAGATTCGCACGGGTAACTTCCAATTAGAAATTAATGAAGAAGTGGGTCGCATTACTCAGCCAAACGGATATTGCTATAGATACTTCCGTAATACTCAACGTTGTGTACAAGATTCGATGCAACGAATTCAAGAGTTGCGTACCATGCTTGAGCGCTATAACGAATCTGATGCAAAAATTGCTAATGACCTAGAAGTTAAAGCAAATCAATATCGCGAATGGGAACGTCAGGGTTCACGCTATATTGCCGCTCAAAATGGTGAAGAAGAAAAGCCAGAAGCTAAGCCCGAAGAAGAAACATCGCGCAGTCCAAGTGTTGAAGCCCCGCGTGTGAATCGTGAAGGTGAGCAGCAGGCCATGTATCAATTCCAGTTTAATAATCCTCAGGCTCAGCAGCAGGTTCCAACTCAGCAGCAGCAAATGCCTGGGATGCAGTACAATCCACAAATGCAACAGCAACAGTACTCTGGTCAATTTCAGAATCAGATGGTCGGAGCACCGTGGGGTCAGCAACAGTTCCAAAACTACAATCCATACATGCCGCAACAACAGCAGCAAATGGGCTATGGATTCCAGAATGGTGGACAGGGTTATACATTTAACTTTAACGGGGCCATGGGCCAACAACCAACCAACAACATGTGGGGACAACAGCAAAACCCATATGCATGGGGACAGCCGCAACAAGGCTGGGGTCAACAACAAACCGGATGGGGTCAACCTCAAGTTGGCTGGGGAGCGCAGGCCGGATGGGGTGCCCAAGTCGGCGTCCAGCCTTGGATGGCGCAGTCACCTATGTCATACAACATGGGTGCTGGGATGAATTACTGGCGATAAAACAAAAAAGCCTCCTTACGGAGGCTTTTTTTTTAGAAGTCGATTCCAAGTTTAAGACCTGCACCAAGCACGTTCTCAACTTTCAATTCGTCATCAGCATCGTTATTAAAGGCGTAGTAATCACCTACGAGCCAATATCCCAAAAAGCCTGAGACATTTACGTTTGGATTCC
>JBIKNE010000355.1:0-3302 GCA_044358855.1 Bacteriovoracaceae bacterium
GAGTGTCAGTCTTGATGCCGTTGTCGCTGACGCCGCTCCTGCTAATGCAGCAGCAACTGGTCGCTCTCCCGCCTCGACTGCTAAAGGGATGGGAGCTTCGAGTTCCGCTCTTTCAGGTTCTGCCACTGGTACGGCGTTGGGCGTAGGTAAGCTTGGCAGTGATGCCTCTGGATCAGGTGCCACTTCAACTGGTGCTAAAGGTCTTGTTTCTAAGAAGGGCTTCGATCACTCTTATCTTGAGCCAAAAACAGTTGTTCTTGGATCAATGGATCCGGAGTTATTGCGCAAAATCTTGCAAGAGTATTTACCGCAATTCCGTCACTGTTATCAGCAAGAGTTGATGGCCGCAGCGAAAGATATCAAAGGTGTGATTGATCTCGATTTCCAAATCTCACCGGATGGTCGCGTGGGACGTGCAAATATCAAAGCAAAAGATGCTCGCTTTTCTCGTAAAGGAACTGATTGTATGGCGAATGTCTTGAAGATTATCGAGTTCCCAAAACCAAAGGGTGGCGGTGTGGTCGATGTTCGTCAGCCGCTTAACTTCTTTGCTGAAACAGAAAAAATCTAAATTGTCGGATCAAAGTTTTCGCGCTCATATTCAACTTCCTCGATTTCTTCAACTGGTGAGATCGCGGGAGTGCGCGGGAGCATTTGCATCGGTCGAATTCCTTCATTAAATTGATCGACTAGACCCCAGCGGCCATTGAGTAAATGGTAATGGCGCACCTGTGGGATACGGCCATTTTGCGCGCGTAAACTCATTTTAAGGCGCATCGGTTTCTCATTCCAGTAGAGATGAATCTCACCCCAGTGCAGACCGATAAACGGATTTTTATAATATTGTCGAACAACCGGACGCAGGGGAACGCGCACCGTGTGAGTCAGGCCTGATGACATAAACTCGATAAAACCATCGCGCTCAAAGAAGTGAGCGAAATGTTTATCACCTGATAACAGCACTATTCCTTTGTCTTGATGTTTTTTGAGAATTTCAATCAAACGGTTATAGGAAACCATATCGTCACGCCACTCTTCAGAGAAATATATTCTCGGAGCAAGTACGGCGATACCTGAGACAATAAAATGAACTTTAGCATCTGAAAAGGCGAGTTCATCATCGAGCCAGCGCCATTGTTCCTCTCCTAACATATTCCCGTGGCGACGATGGTAACGATTATCCAGCATAATGAATTTCACTTGCTGATCTTTTGGTCCCAATATCTCTGAGTGATACACGCCTTCACGCAAACGACGAGGATCGTTTTCGGATACACCTAAAAAGGTGAGGAGATTGTCTTGTGATTCACGTTTAAACTTGTAGCTAGCATCGCCATCATTAATTCCATAGTCATGATCGTCCCAAGTTCCCATCATCGGAATGTGTTTAACGAGTTCTCTATAACCCGGATGCCGACTTTGGTAAGCATAGGCTTCACGAAGCGCATAAGGAGTCGCGCTGTTGGGAGGATAAACATTATCACCACCCCAAATCCATAATTGGGGTTTGGTCGAGAGGATTTCTCCCCAAAGTTTTTGTTTGTTGTAGTGGCGATTACAAGAGCCAAAAGCAAAATGATCGACGCGCTCAAAAGTTTTGAGCGGCACATGCCCCAAAGCGGACGCGCTTAAGATTAAAACGATAAGACCTAATAATTTCACTTAATGAAAATGCTAGATCAGAAGAATAATCTTTGGCCAGCTGGCCCTTTTCAGTAATTCAACAAGATAGACTAAGGAAGGGCAGAGATTATTAAAATACTGACAAATTCTTGATCGATTCGTGAAACTTCGATTCGATCTGCGTTAGGAAAGTCGTTAAATTGAATTTTAAAGCCGCCATTTTTTTCGTCATGCTCAATATGGAAACGAAACATATCTCCCGGCATCCAGAAGTCAGCAGCAAAACGCACGATCACAGTGTGCGCCAAGGTTTTATCAGAGTAATCAACACAGCGAACTTCATCATATTGGCGACAAGAAAATACGCGCGTGAGATTGAGCTCCGTTTCCATACCCGTGTTAGGCGTAGTGATGAGGATGAAGCCAGGCTGATCAGTGGTAATGACCGGGCGATCCATCGGCATACCCAATTGAGCATGCGAAGCGAGGGGTAAAAGGCCCAAGAGGGCCACAAAAGCGATAATAAGTGTTTTCATATGGGAGCCATATCCCATGGAATGGGATCAAAACCCAGCGACCTGGTAAAGCTTACAGCTTATGTCCCCCTAAAAGCCTCTCTTTAGGCCGCGTGGACGGATTTCCTGTCGCGTGCTTTCTTTTCTTCCACGAGATCAATCACCGTCTGCATGGGGCGTGGACGGCCTTGAGGCTGATTGTAGTAGCGAATGATTTGTCTCTCCATATAGAGCTTTAAACGTTCAAAGAAAGGGTAGAGATTGCGGAATTGGAAGACCACCGGGCCATCTGCTGTTTGGAGTATCAGTTGATGGTTTAAGGGCCAGAGTTTTTTATGCAACTCTACGCTTTGGACTTGAGAGTAGGTAAGGATGAGTGCGTTCTCCCAGCGCTTACCCGTGAGAGTTTTCCAGAGGCGTGGATGAAACACTACTTTGTCCTCATAAACATCCATGGTGAAGCTGGCATTTTTGAGAGAGTAGAGAATCATGAGGCCTCCGTTTGGTAGTGGCGTTTCGGTGATTTTCTCCTAGAGCTGAGCGAGTTTTTCTGATTTTATTCTTAAGATTTTTCAGCAATAAATTTTCTTCACGTGTGAATCACGGTGAGTGATTTGAATGTTTTTTTGAAAATAAATTTTTTCGATTACACGACGAAGCTTCTTTCGAAGTGATGGCCGTCATCATTTGTTAGTTTTGTTGCCGCACATAATTAAGTGTTGAATACCCGTTCGTTCAACTGCGTTATGAGTGATTTAATTGACTAAATAAGTGGCAGAATGAGGGGCTGGGCCCGCTAGATGTTGTAAGAAACTGCGTCAGGAAAATGCCATCACCACAATATGTAGTGGTTTCCGCTTGGCAAATGTCAAAAACGTCACTAGCCTTAATGTAAGCGCACACACAACGCGAGAAACTTAAACCAACTTTTCAAGAGGAGAAGTTATGAGCATGGAACCGCTACTCACACCAACCAATGATCGTTTTGTTTTATTCCCGATTAAGGACCACGACATCTGGGATATGTACAAAAAGGCGATGGCCAGTTTTTGGACAGCAGAAGAGATTGATCTCTACGCTGATTTGAAAGATTGGGAAAACCTCAACGACCAAGAGCGTCACTACATTTCGCACATCTTGGCCTTCTTCAGTGCCTCGGACGGT
>JBIKNE010000357.1:0-3293 GCA_044358855.1 Bacteriovoracaceae bacterium
GACATTCTTGCAAGAAATGCTTCTGTAGGTTTTCGATGGCTTCGTCATAACCCAGTCGTTTGCCACCACCAATATCTTCACTGTGACAAATAAGCGTACCATTAGCGCGGTAGCGGATGCTGCCAGCATTATATCCGGCGGCGGCTTTGCGCCACACAGAGAAGTTGCCACGAGGCTTGCTTTGAGCTTCTTTGATTTTCTTAAGTGCGTAACGAATGCCGTAGCGGAGTGAGATTTCTGCTTTGTACATCGCTTTAGGATTACTTAATCCCATTTCAGTAGCTGTTGTATCCAATACATGCATAAGACCATAACTCACGCGACCATCCGGCTCCTGTCGAGAGCTCATTTCATCCCAGCCACTTTCTTTTTCAACGATTGCTTTAATAAAGAAGATCATCTCTTTTGTCGGCGCGCTGCCTATTTCTGCTTTGAGCGTCTGGCATATCAATTTGTTATGCACCTCACAGCGATTAATATTCGCGTGAGTGGCCAGCGACAGCATCGTGATAGCTAAGGCAAAAAGTGTTTTCATAACCAAATGGTAAGGGATAACTCTGGGCCTTTGGGGAGGGCCGGTAAAATCTACTTACTCTTTCGGTGGGGTGGTGGTGCTTTGGATATAAAGCGAGATCCAACGTTCTTTTTCAAGAGGATCGCTGGCTTCACTGAAGATCTTTTCAGCTTCTGCACGGGCACGACGGTATTCCGGAGAGAAGGGGTGAAGCTTTGCTGGGCGAGGCTTGATGTGAACTTTGGCCTTTTCTAGGAAAAAAGTCTCATTCGATTCAAAGGCAATGTGCTTCAACATCGGGGCCGCTTCAGGGAAACGTTCGGCAATTTTTTTAAGTAAAAGGGCTTCCGAGTACTTCATATTGGAAGCGATCGCCGGATGCTTTGTGAGAATGAATAGCGTGCGATTTTTAAGTCGTAGCGGGATCGACTGTTCCGCTTGCATATCACCGACGATATCGCGCCAAGCTTCGATCAAAGCAAAAAAATCGAAGCCTTCAACGAAGCGCTGCCACTCTTCGGGAGCAGACATACCTTCGCCGCGCACCGCAGGAACATAGGCCGTAAATTTGAGTTTCTTCCACATGGCTTCTCGTTATACCTCTGACATGATATAAAAGGCCATGCGTCATATTGCCCTGATTTGTCTAATGTTTATGGTTTCCTGTAGCGGTTTTCGCTATGGGCAAACCAGTAATCCATTTCAGCAATACGGCGTCGATTCACTCTCTCTGCCAATGTTCTATAATTTCTCGTCTCTACCTGAAGTCTCTTCTAGCTTTACTCGCGAAACCTACAAACTTTTGAGCGGTTTTAGTGGATTAAAATTGAAGTCGGGATGGTCACGAAGTGCTGACGCTGTGATGGTAGGAATTATCCGTTCACCGGAGAAATTATCTGAAACGCTCGTACCTACTAACTTGCGGGTTGCTCAAGGGGTGGCGCCAGATAAAATCGGGACTGAGCGACCGGAGTTCTACGTTCCAGGTGCGACCGTGGTTTATTTGTCACTCCAAGTGATTGTCATCAAGCGCCCAACGGAAGATGAGTTGGCCTTGTTGCAATCGGACTTAGGCCAAAAACTACCTGCCCAGGGCAAGATTCTATTTAATGAAACATTTCATCTGACCGAAGCATTTAACCGAGAATACTTGGATAAAGAAGCTGTCAGTGTTGTCGGTACTCAAAACGCCGGCGCTCTTCGTCGCTCTAAAGAAACCTTGGCCGTGAAAGCCGCCGAACAAATTCGAGACATGATTCTTTATGCATTCTAAGTGGCAATTATGGGACTTCTTTCAATCGTATCCGAAGGGGAGCTGGAGCTCTCTTACGGGACGAGTTGTGCTGCAGGCCTTTGATCCACTCGCACTTCGATTGATGAAAGACCATCTCTTGGCAGGTGTGACTGAGCGACCTAAGCAAGTGGTCGGTAATGAAGTGCAGGCTTCCTGGATTGAAGACCAATTTTTATCGTTAGGCCTTTTCGGAAATACAGAATCATGGATAATCAATACTCCTGACGAGGCTCCCATTGCAGCTCGCGATATTCTTTTGCGCGATGATTTGTTACTGGATGGTCGCGCACTGGCCTTGGCGTTTCATTCGGACACAGCTTACTTAAAGAAGTTTTTAAAACTTGAAAATGTCACTCATATTCAGCTTGAGGCCCCGCGTTTCTGGGAAACTGCCAAGCTGGTTGATTTCCTCTGCACATTCTTTCGCTTACCATTGGGACACGATAGTAAGAACTATTTGGTGGAAGCGATAGAAAATGAATTCATGCCGCTCTTTGATGCTTGCCGTTTGATTAAACTCAACCATCCAGAAAAGAATTCAATTAGTTTAAAAGAAGTACAAGATTTGATCGGAGTTGATCGTCTGGATCAGTTCGCTCTTGCTCGTGATATGGGTAAGAAGGCCTGGGAGCCATTTTTTAAGCGACTACTTTCTATTGAAGAAGATTTTGATCGCTACCGTGGATTATTCTCATTTTTGCAGGGTCATTTATTGAAGCTCGCTGATGTGAGCTATCTCAAGGATAAGGCCCGTCTGACAAAGTACGACCAAGAGATTCAGACGCTGGCTCGTGGTTGGAATCAAATCGAAGTGCGTGATCTTCTCCAGCAACTGCAGACTTGGGAGATCGCTAGCAAATCAAAGGATTCTTTCCTTTTGACTGAGTTAAGACAGGCCCATTTGCAAAGCCATAAAAATGGCTGGAAGCCGTCTACAGTGTCTAAATTTTAGACACTTCTCCCATAGCTAACCCCGCGACTTCCTAAGTAGCTGAATGGCCTTTCCTTTGCATATTAGACCCCTATAGCTTGGTCTTATGACGGGGAGAACGCTTATGCGTGGTCTATTATTAATACTGGTTTTGAGTATGTCTTTTGGGACATGGGCGCAAGATCAGATGATGCTTCGTATGAATCATGCAGGCATTGTGCAGTTGATGAAAATGTCACTGCAATATAACCAAGCAGGCAATGGGCAAACGGGCTTTAAAATTCCTGCCGGCCTCTATAGTTTTAAAGTCGCTCGAGCTGATCTGGCGAAAAATCCTATTGTAGGAATTTTGAATGAAGTTTCGGATGTAAATCTAACGAAGGATTTGCCATTCTATGTTTCAAATTCAGAGATCTCAGTTGTAGGCAGTATTGAAGAATCAAGTCTTCGCACAAAAGTTTCAAACTACACTTCGAGCGGATTTGACCTTAAAATTTCTTTCGTAGTTGATAAAGTGAGATTATCGGCCAGAGATCTTTCTTTATGTGAAACCA
>JBIKNE010000358.1:0-3281 GCA_044358855.1 Bacteriovoracaceae bacterium
CTTTTGGGCTCCAGGTTTTGCTCTACACCTCATCAGAGGATTGCTTGGTGGAGTTCACCAAGAACCACGATCCCAAGGCCCCCTTCTTCCTCTTAGCCGATATTTCATTAGGCCAAGGCTCAGATGGTCTTCTCCTCATTGATATCTTAAAAGAGAAGGGTTTTACCTTCGCTTCAGTGGTCATGACGGGTTTTGCCAGCATTGAGACCGCTATCGCAGCGACTAAGCGCGGAGCCTTCCATTACCTCACTAAGCCCTTTGAGCTCGATGTTTTAAAACAACTCGTCTTTAACGGATTCCGCGAACGTCTCTCGATTGAACTGGGTGGCGTAGTCAATTCTGTCGCCGATGAATCACCTAACCGTGGCACTCGTGCCGCCCGTCCATTAATGCCTAAGCTGACTCTTGAGCGTCCTATCGCTGAAGATATGTTCTACGGCATGGTTGGCCGCTCTCAGGCGATGAAAGAAGTCTTTGAGCGCATTAAAAAAGTCGCTAAGTCTGATTCAACGGTGTTGATTACTGGTCCTTCTGGTACCGGCAAAGAGTTGGTGGCAAACGCCATTCATAAGCTCTCGACTCGTACTGAATTTCCTCGTGTATCAGTTAACTGTGGAGCGATTCCAGGTGAACTTTTAGAAAGTGAGCTTTTCGGTCACATCAAAGGTTCGTTTACTGGTGCCATTTCAAATCGCAAAGGGCGCTTTGAACTCGCTCATCAAGGAACTTTGTTCTTGGATGAGATTGGTGACATGCCTTTGCCTCTTCAAGTTAAACTCTTGCGCGTATTGCAGCTCAGACAGATTGAGCCCGTTGGTTCGAGCGAAGCTATTGATGTGGATGTACGCTTAGTGGCGGCCACTCACCGTGATCTTGATGCTCAAGTTAAAGACGGCAAGTTCCGCGAAGACTTGTTCTATCGCTTAAATGTTATTCCAGTGAAACTTCCGGCTTTGAAAGAGCGCCGCGAAGATATCCCGCTCTTGATTAGCTACTTCCTCGACCGCTTTACTTCAGCAGACCGTTCAAATGAAATCAGTTTCAGTCATGAAGCGATGGATTTGTTGATGAGCTATGAGTGGCCAGGAAACGTGCGTGAGCTAGAGAACGTGATTGAGCGTTTGGTGATCTTACGTGGTGGTAATGAGATTCTTCCTGAGGATCTGCCATCAAAAATCTATCGCACCAATCCATTGGTCTCGAGCCAATACAAAACGATCTTTGAGCTTCCTCAGCAAGGCGTTGATCTCAAGACGATTCTTTCTGATATCGAAGATTCTCTCATCCTCCAGGCGCTCTCTCGCACTGGTGGAAATAAGAATCAGGCCTCTAAGCTTCTTTCACTTAACCGTACAACGTTGATTGAGAAGATGAAGAAGAAAGGTCTAGAGACTGGCGGAACTGAGGTCTAGTTTCTTCAATTTACGACTGAGTTTATGTAACCGCGCGCGATTCAAGCGCGCGGTATAATCTTCCCAAGAAATTTTTGGATTTTGAAAACCCTTCCAATGGGTTTTAATCGCTTTCATCCCCATCAATTCATTCTCTTCAAGCAAGCTAAGACAATAATCATCCGGTGAAACGGCTTTAATTGGCGCCAGTTCATCTGCCGGAAAGTCTTTGAGATTAAATGTCACGATAGTCCCTGCATGACTGGCCATTGCACATGCCACGATATGGAGATCGTCCTCATCTGGCAGATGAATTGATCCGGTCTCCGGAAGTTGTTCAATTAACGAATCGGGAAAAGTTGCTTTCAGATTGGTAATTAATTTTATGCGCTCAGTTTTAGAAAGTTTCTTGAGAGCAAAGTAGAGTTCTTGCAGAATTTTTTCTGACCATATGGGTTGATATAAATCATAGGTAGCAAACCATAAGAGTGTGTCTCGGGCCATCGAGCTATAGAGCACGTTGGTATCAATAACCGCTTTAAAATTATTCATACTAGATACCGAGTTCTTGCTCTAGTTTTTGTAATTCCAAGAGACCCTTCGTCCTATGTTCGCGTCGCTCTTGTTTATAGCGATTGAGCGCTTCAATACTGATTCGTCGATGAGTGCCCACCATCTCACAGGGAAGCTTGCCTTCCTCAATAAGCTTAATCACATAGGGTCTTGAGCTACCGATGAACTCGGCGGCTTCTTGTGTTGTTAACATCACGTTTTGGCCGAGGCTTGCTTGTTGTTCAATTTCCATCATCCGCTCCCGCATCGCTTGCATTTCTTTAGTCATCGCTTTCACGCGGGCTTCTAACAACGCCAGGCGATCTTGACGAGAAATGGATGAGGAATTGGTGGTTTTTTTCTTTTTTGACATGGAATTATTATAGCACAGTGTTTCGTTTAATCGAAACATTCGCAACGGCTTGAAATTAGTCTTTTTTGCGATTCTTGAAGTCTTCTAGCACCTTTTTAATTAGTTCTGGGTTCGCCGGTGGTGCAGTGTCGATAAGACGTTTAAGGCCAATAGAGATTGCTTTATATTGTGACTCAAGAGCGCGGCAACGCTCACAAATAAATAGATGCAGGCGCAGCTGAACTTTATCTTTGAAGGACTTGGGTTCTTTTTCGAGAGCATCAGGCACTTGTCGACAAGTAAGCATTACGCCTCTCCCACATAGTTTTCCAGACACAAGCGCAGAGCATGTCGAGCGCGAGTGAGCAGCTGTCGGAAGTTAGCGTAACTCACGCCTAAAATGTGACAGAGATCTTTGTTATCGCTGTCCTCACTCAAAGTGAGGAAGATGGCTTCTTTATGTTTATCGGGAAGACCCTTGATGCAATCTTGTAATTTGGCATTCGCTTCATCGTTCAGGACTTTGTCGATCGGCTTCGGTGACACACCGGTTTTCCAGTGTCCTTTCTCGTCGTATTGTTGAGAGACGAGATGTTCGATAGCAGCGAGATCGCCATGAGATTCCACCTTGCCCCTGCGACGGCGAGCCTCACGTACGCTATTGAGGTGAATGCCAAAGAGGAAAGTGGAGAGTTTTACGTTGTCGTGAATTTCTGGCAGCTTGCGAAAAAACACACTGAAACATTCTTGTACAGCATCCTCGGCTTCTTCATGGCTTAGGCCCTGGGCGAAACCCATTTTATTGAGGACTGTCACAAAATGCTCAACGAATACGTTTACCGCTTGTGGCCCTAAGTTCAGGAAGGCCTTGCGAAATGTGCTGTCTTCAATGAATTTCATGTCACAATTTGAGCACGAGAAACATTAACTGAAAACTACTGAGTCAGATGACTCAAAGCCTGGAGGGGCAAAAATATGAAAAATTC
>JBIKNE010000016.1:0-12088 GCA_044358855.1 Bacteriovoracaceae bacterium
AAGAGACCTTGCGCCAAGAAATCGCGACGAGTCTTTAGCACATGGTCACGGTCTTGAATGAGAGGCTTTTTCTTTTTATTCTCTTCCATAAGTCCTCATTGGAAATAAACTTGTACGCTCGAGAGAGCGACAGTACAGGCCGCCTTAGCGACGTTTCTTGTAGTGGTTGCATTGTTGGCCGGAGCGGCTACGTTCATAGTGCTACCTGGAGTCGCACCTGGAACAACTTGCGCCGTGAGCATGGCATCGATCAATTCATTAATCGCTGCACGTCCTTCTTGATATTCGAGAGGTTCAAGGACACCTTCGCCCCAAAATTGATTGAGTAGCACATCAATAAACATGGTACGTGAATTTGAGTTAGGGGCCCAGAAGGTGTTGCTGTTTTGGCCGAAATTAAACGTAGCCGAAGGCCAAATAGCATTGCGATAACCAATAGAAGTACCATTATCATTGAAAAGAACATCGCAAAACTCACTCGCCATTTTCGCAATACCGAGAATATTTGTTTCAGAAAGTGTTTCTAGGCGAGAGTTCGCTGGCATCTGTGCACGAATACGATTGTTATACTCGGTTAACGGGTTTCCTGTCATCGGAACTCCTGTTACTGCACTCATGGTATGAAAGATACGTTCATAATCTTTTACGGCGACTTCTGGTGCCTCTTCGATAATATCCGGACGGGCCTCTTCAAGAATTTCACTAGGAACTTGTTCCACCGAGCCGTGGTAATCATCAGTTTTGACTGTTGAACTGGTTTTTGTTCCTACACATTGGGTGAAGCCAATCAGGATAGCGCCCAGCAGAATGAGAAGACCCCAGCGGGTGAATTCTTTTTTTAGATTAGTTTTCATCGGTCACACACTCGTTAAGCGTCGAAGCGAAAAGCTGGCGCATGTTGTATTGTTGTTGTCCCATAAAACGATCTGTCAGTTCTCTTTTGATTTCTTGTTCATCAGATTTGAATTTACGGTTACACATCAGCTCCCATGAGCGAGAAACCATACATTCGCCAAAGGCGCGCGTTTTTGCGAGCATTCGACCTAGTGAGCGTGCACCGTTACCATTACTCGGAACAGTAGGATCCCAACCGAGGGCGGCGTTTTGTCCTTGATTCCAAAGGTTCAACCAAGAATCATCAACGGTCACATGACCTTCAGGATAGAACTGTCCGTTTTGATTCATCTTGCCGCGCACCTGACCGGGCGTGTGTTGAGTTTGTCCATTATTGAAATCAAAGTAGGCCCACGCACCACCTAAAGCATCTTGACCTGCGTGACAGCCGACACATTTATTTTTGTAGGTTCTTGAGTCGTCACCAGGATTTCGTTCGACGTCGCGGCGGACACGAAAGTCGGGGCGGGTCACGTCATGCAGCTGTTCAAAGTCGCGACATAAAAAATTCATAAATACAAAACGAGTCATGCGGCGGTTAGTACCCGCTTGAAAATAGGCTTCGCCAAACGCGCGAGTAGTGATAGCACCAGCAGTGTCAGCAATAGTTGTAAGCTGCGATTGATTGACTCGTTGAAGAGGGGCGACCCAGTTAAGTGAGCGGTTTTCTAAATCGCGATAATGATCATTATTGTTGCGAGCAAAGTCTGCGACGTTAGTGATGTTGTTCGCCGCCAAGTTCTCCGGTGGCGCGTAATAAATATGATCGCCGTAGAGAATTTCATCAAATGGACGGTTGTCGCGAATCATACCAACAGCTGTTGCTACGAAATCATTTAGCGGGGTCGACATGGATTGCGCCTGGTTACTCCAAGGCTTAAACCAATTTTTCAAAACAAGGTTTGTAAAATTGGGATGATTCATCGCCATTTGAACGGCCTGATCGGTATTATTTGCGTTGAGCGCTTGCTCCATTTGCATCAACACCGCTCGAGTCGGTGGAACGCCAGCAACGCGGTTGTGAATTACCCACGCTTTTCGACGTTCGGGTTGACCTGCCGTGGCGGCAAGACAAAACAAAATGGATAAGTAAGCAATGTACTTCATAACTGAGAGTCTCCTCTATCCCCCTTCATCGGCGGAACATGTTAAGAAGCTGAGAATAAAGCAAAACGCTCGGGCTTTGCTTTCTTTACGCATCGACTGGCCGTCTTTTATGCTTAAGTGATGAAGAAAAGGACTTTTCTCCCACCGATCTTATTGGTTGGGTTGGTCGTAGTTGACCTCTTAAGCAAATCTTTGGCCCTAAGATCGGGTCACTTCTGGGCCAATCCGGGCCTTATGCTAGGTTTTTTATCCGATCTTCCTCAGTTTTTATTGGTCATCTCGCTGAGTGCTCTCAGCGCTTTTTTCTTCTTAGTCTATATATGTCTCTTGATGTATCTCCACCCGCGCTTGCTCGGACTAAAATTTGGGATCAGTTTTTTACTTGCTGGAATTTTTGGCAATGTTTTAGATAAGGCCTTGCGAGGTTGGACAGTCGACTGGATTACCTTTCCTTGGGTTCGAGATGAATCGGTGGCTTTCAATCTTGCAGATAGTTTTTTGTGGGTGGGAATTCTCACCGTGATTTGGTGGGTGTTTCGTCGCGAGAGTGATATTTGGTATCCCGGAGATCAGCGTCGCCAGATCTGGCATTATCCCAAAGAACAACTTGGTTTTAGTTTGCGCTTCAGTGCCATCATGCTCGGAATGTGTGGCATGCTGGGATTTTTTAGTTATGCTTTCATTCAACAAATTTTACTACCGTTTCCGGGAGATCTTGCTACCACATTTGGTGAACAATACCTAGTTGTGCTCGGCTGTTTGTCGCTCTTGTTTCTCGCAGTCGCGTTTGTCATCGGTGTCTGGTTATCTCATCGTATGATGGGGCCAATATTAGCTTTTGAGCGGCACGTAGAAGAAATTCTCGCCGGAAAAAATAAGGAGTTTCGCTTGCGTGAAGGCGACATGTTAAAAAAGTTAGAAGAGATAGCGCAGTTGATTGGCAAAACGCTCTTGATCTGGGGATTGTTAACCACTGTGGCCCAAGCCTATCCTCAATATATTGGTCTGCAATATACCTCCTGCTTAACCTGTCACTACAACCCCATGGGCAATGGCCCGGTGAATGATTATGGTCGCGGAGTTGGTGCCACAGGTATTGCGGGACGCATGTTCTCAGCTGATGATGTTTCTGAAGAAGACTTAGTCGCTAATTCTGCTTTCCCTGGAATTGATCCGCAAAAAAATTCTTGGCTTAGGCCTTTTCTAGGCTACCGTGGTTTAGGGCTTGAGAATAATGCCTTCACAGGAAATTCACAAAAGCGTTGGATCAATATGCAGCTTGATGCCAACTTAGTTTTAAAAGGTGGCGCACGTGACCAATACATCGCCAGCTTCACTATCGGTACTCGCCCGACTGAGATCACTGATCAAAATAATTTAATGGAGAGTAAGAGTTATTCTCGTGAACATTATGTGGGGTGGCGTCCAACTCCTAAAGTGGGTGTATACGCCGGAAAGATGGATAAGGTTTATGGTTTAAGAATTCCCGATCATAACTTGTCTTCTCGTCGTGCGACTAAGACGGCCCAATTCAATCAAGTCCACGGTGTTATGATTCACGGAGTAGGTGAGACGATTGAAGCCGCCGCTCATTATTTTGTGGGTGATTTGAATGAACAAGACGAAGATCTGCGCGATAAAGGTTTTTCAGGTCTTTTAGAGTGGGGAGTGACCGAGCGTCAGCGTTTAGGGATTTCCTATATGAATAGCTCGACCACCCTTGATTCGCAAACAGCGATGGCGATTCATGACCGCGTGGGCTTTGGGAAAGGGCATTCTATTATGGCCGAGTTAGGGCAAATTACTCGGCAGCCTGAAGGGGGAGAGAGCACTACTTCGCGCTATGGATTACTACAGACACATCTATTGTGGTGGCGTGGTATGTGGCTCACTGGCACATTTGATTATTATCAGCGCGATACCACCGTTGAAGATGAAAGTTTTGGTGTGGGCCCGGGTCTTCAGTGGTTTCCATGGCAGAAAACAGAGCTCCGGTTAGATGTATTGAATCGTCGAATATTTAGTGAATCAGCGGCCCCCGAAGATGCGTGGCAAGTTCTTATGCAGGTGCATGTATGGTTATAAGAATTTTACTTCTCACATCATTACTCTGGCCGCAAATGATTTATGCGCAGGTTAATCGTAAGCTTGTAATTGAGCGCAAGATTAGTCAGCTCGAATCTTTTACTTCGCAAAAATTAGGGCGTGATCAGCGCGCTCTCAATTTATGGGTAAAAAATAAGAAAGGAAAAATGCCGCGAGTAAATAATCGTTTACTCAAGTCATATTATTTTTTAGGTGTGCTCCATGCTCAGCTCTATAGCAAATACAGTTCGGGTGAAGAAAACCGTGAAGATCTGACCAATTTCCGTAAAGCACGTTTCTATTTAAAAGCAGTAGAGCCCTACGAATACAATATTGATAAAGTAGAAGATCGCTTAAGTAAGATGGAGAGTGTTCGTATTGAACGTATGAAGGCGATCACAAATAGCTACTGGCGCTTGATGGTTCAATATATTAGTTATCAAGAGTTGGCGTTACTCAAAGATGCCGGCGGTGAAGAGAATATCACTTCACCTCAACGTGGCCTGTGTTTTGGTGGTCAGTTCGCCTACGGTAATACCGAGTATGAATGGGCACTCGATGCTTGTGCCTATGCCTCAAGTGGAAACGTCGGTGCTAAGAATCCGGCCCGTTATTTCCAGCAAGATGTATCGAGTAAAGGTCTTTATGTGAAGCCGACCTATTGGAAGTTATTGGCCGAAGGTGAGGCAGGGATTGGATTCGGTGTACCGGTTTTGCTTCGTACAGTTGATTATACAGAACCAGCTGGAGTGACTGTTGAATCACGCCGAGTCATTCCTTTCGGTTTCTCGGTTGATGGCCGCTGGCGGATGACTCCTTTGATGAACCTGACTACCACCGCAGCGATGGTAGATGGTTCAATGTTGTGGAGTATTGGTTTGATCTATCAGCTTTAACGAACAGGCATTGTGGCGCTGACGATAATTTTGTCTTCAACACCAATGCCTAGGTACTTCACATCTTTAATGCCAAAGTCAGAGGCCTTAAGTGCAAACTTCGCTTGAACCTGGCCATCTGTTTCTTTAAAGACGAATGCAAAAGGCTTGGTGATTTTGTTCACGGTGATCTGACCCTGGCCTTTACCTCCGGTACCAACAGCTTTAACGATAACGATTTTCGCAGTAGCACCACCTAAGCGTTCATAAAAATGCTTGTCACGTAATTCCAGGCCAGTTTTCATCGTGCCGACTTCAACCGTGAGTCCAGCAGCAGAGTAATTAGCACCTTTCTTTTCAATAAAACCTCGTGCTTTGCTGGAAACTGCTTTGAAGTCACCAGCAGGACTCAGAGTTACAGCGACCTGTACGGTGCCAGCATGAAGGGCAAATGAACTCAGTAAAACAATCAGTGCGATGAATTTCATAAAAATCTCCAACAATAATATATTTAATCTAAGAATCTTAGGCGTTCACCAGGTAAGGGCATGCGGCAGGTGCTTCGTTGACCAAAAAACCGGTAACGATTCTTGGCGACTAAGCGATAAATAGCATCTCGAATGAAAGCGGGGATGAGATAAAAAATTTTGCACAAGGCCCAAACACCACCGACTTCTCCTAAGCAGTAGAGAATGGCATCAGAGCGAGTCAGAATTTTTCCGCGGGCCCATAAGACGACGGTATCGAGGTCTTGAGTGTATTCGTCGGTTAAGAGTTTTTTAGCAGTGAGACCTTGGAGGGTTGAAAATTTGAGTCTCTGGCGAGAGTCGCGAGGCAAAAGCCAGTCAACGAGCTCGTTGCAGAGTCCACAAACACCATCAAAAAAGAGAATTACGTCGTTTTCATGCATTCTCCTTATTTTAACACTGATAAGCGTTAGGTAAACTAAGGAAAAAGGAACCCCCCATGCTTGATGTCAGTCACTTCCAAGAGAAAATTCGTCAGTTTGCCAAAGAACGTGAGTGGGAGCGCTTCCATACTCCTAAAAACATCACGATGGCGTTGACGGTTGAGTCTGCTGAATTAATGGAATTGTTTCAGTGGCTAGAAAATGAGGAAGCTGCTCAGATAATGCAAACTCCAAAAGGGGAAAGCGTTCGTCAGGAAGTCGCCGATGTGGCGGTTTATCTTTTGCGATTATGCGATCTTTTAAAAATCGATCTCGCCCAAGCGATTGAGCACAAAATGGCACTGAATGCTGCCAAATATCCCGTCGATAAATCCAAGGGCCATGCACGCAAGTACGATGAGCTATAAAAATTTCCACGGATAGTGGCGACGTTTCTCAGCTTCACTTAAACTCGCCAGCATTTTTTCGTTGGCCCGACTAATTTCAATGCCCAGATCTGGTTTTCTGACTTGTGCGACTTCGAGTGCACGCAAGATATGTAAGATGGGATAAGGAGAGCTATTTGGCCAATGGCCCATACTCTCTGCTGGCAGGTCACTCATTTGAAAGTTTGGATGAAAACAAACTAATTGAAAATGTTCACTGGCGTCAGCTTCTTCCAGGAGCTCTTCCATGCTCTGAGTAAAATCTAAAAAATCATCAAAGCTTATCGCCCAATCGGGGAAACCAATCAGCGTAGTAGAGAGTATTGAGAGCGGAGTTGAGTGCAGAATATCGAGTTCATCCAGAAAGTTTTGTTGAGCTTCAAAAAGTGATTCGGCCGGACTATCAAGTAGTTTAATGCGTCCTTCATCCCAAGGTTTCTGAGCAAAAGGGCAGAGCTTAAGTTTGAGGATTGTTTCTTTAAACCACTGTTCCATGTTTAGCCTCGTATCTCCAGAAAGGTGGCAGCGCACGTCCGAGCATCATACAACTGGTGGCCGCTAATGTTCCTCCTACCATGAGGGCGGTACTTGCTCCCCAAGCGTCGGCCATAAATCCCATGAATGAGTTTCCAATCAAGGGCCCAGAAGCGTAGCTGAGCATTTCCACACTCGCCAATCTCCCACGCCGATCAGCGGGAATGGTTTGATTCCACACAGTACCGCGAAAAATGCCACTCACCATATCACTCCATCCGGCAAAAATGAGAAAGCAAAGTGAGGGTAAAAAACTCTGACTGGTGAGCCCAAAAAAGAAGATACCGATGCCCCAACCGGCTGCCGCTAAGGTAATCATTTTTCCATGACGAATACGATTGAGTGTCCAGCCACTGGTGAGTGTCGCTAGCATGGCACCAATAGCGATAGAGGAGTAGTACCAACCAATTTTATCGGCCCCAGCAATTTGTGCTGCGAGAAGTGGAAAAAGTGGATTGGGAAAAGCAAAACTCATCGCCAACATATCAACTAAGTAAGTGCCTAAGAGATCACGACGCGAGAGTGCATATTTGAGCCCTTCTTTGACAGCGACAAAATTGACTCGCGCTATGCCTTTTCCTGGCACATCAATTTTTGGCAACCACAGCATCATCGCCATGGCAAAGACATAAGTCAGACCATCGATAACATAGGTCCACTTAATTCCCACTGTGGCGAGTAACAGTCCACCCACGGCGGGACCCGCTATCATACCAAAGGTGGTGGGGAATGAATTAAGAGGACTGACTCGTGCCATGTCCTCGCGTTTCACTAGTTGCGGAACGAGCGCACTGAAGGCCGGTCTATGGAGAGAATTGAGTCCAGCCATCAGAGCACCAATAACATAAATCCATCCCGGAGTGATCTGTCGTGAGACGGTCAGTACGACCAGTACGACGTTACAGAGTGCTAAGAGCAACTCAGAATAAAAACAAATCCAGCGGCGTTCAAAACGATCCGCAATGGCGCCACCAATAAGTCCAACTCCCAAAAGTGGTATGAGTTGGGCCAAACCCAAAAGCCCTACTTGGAAAGTTGAGTTGGTCAGCTGGTAGAGCTGCCAGGGGAGAGCGACATAAGTAATTTGACTGCCAAAAAAAGAAACGAGCTGGCCAAAAAAGACCTTACGGTATTGTGGATAGGTTTTAAGCGGACTCATATCAATCAACATGCCCCCATCATAACAAAACCGAGTGGAACGCACTACTACCAAGTAGCAAAAGCTTGCCAAGCTTCTATCCACAGTCGACAATTTTCTTATGTGGCAACGCTTAGGACTTAGATTTTGGCTGACGATAGCTGCCTTTATGATGGTGCTCGCCATCGTTGCGAAAGGGCCGCAATCCTTTAAGCGCCCAGCTGAACGCCTCACTTTTACCGATGAAATTCAAACGACCCATGCTCATGCCGGAGTGATCATGCCGACATCAGGTATGACTGTGGCGGTTGAAGGCCGTGTGAAAAATTTTTTAGCTTCAATGAAAGAGCAAAAAACCTCACCAACAGATTGGTCAAAACTAAATGATGAATGGTTGAGTTTTGCTCGTGCTTGGTTTGATCGAGTTTATCCTGGTGAAGAGCGCTTTAATCAATATGCTTCTTTATGGGTAGGCAAGCGTTCCAAAATTATTTTATGGCGTCTGAAATGCAGAAATGAGTTTTTTCCTGATCTTGATGAAACCGAATTAATTCGTAAAGCGGATCAACTAAAAGACCAAGAAGAGTGGCAAGAGATGCAAGCGAAGATTTCACGTGGACTAATTACCGTCGAAGAAGAGTATTCGATTGCTCTTAACAATTTGCTAGGTTCTAGAATTTCCGAATTTAAATCCTTTCATAAGCTTTTTGTTCAAGATTTCTTGTCTAAAAAACGACAAACATCAGACTTCTTTTTATAGGTTCCCAGTCAAAATCGTTCCATAATGAGCCTATGAAGAAATCATTACATCATTATCGAGAAAAAGAGCGACTTGAGGCACTCAAGTCCTATCAGTTGCTTGATACCTTACCTGAAAAAGTCTTTGATGATCTTAGCTTTTTGGCCTCTCAAATATGTGAAGCACCTTCTGCCCTCATTAACCTTATTGATTATGAAAGATATTGGCCGAAAGCTAATTTCAACTTGGATATTACACAAGGTAGTCGAGTAGACGCTTTTTGCAGTCATACTATCTTAGAAAAAGACATGCTAGAAATTGCTGATCTACGTCTTGATGAACGTTTCAAAAATAGTCCCTTTGTTCTTCCTGCTGACGGAGTACGCTTTTATGCTGGAGCGATTCTAAATTCCCCCGAAGGCCTTCCCTTAGGGACTATCTGTGTCCTCGATCATCGGCCAAGGGAGCTCACAGAGAAGCAGAGGCAAGGTTTATTGGCCTTGGCGCGTTTAGTGGTGAATCAATTTGAGATTCGTAAAACCAATCTTGGTTTGCAAAATCTTGTTTTAAAGTTTGATGAATCAACATCTGAAAAAGATGATCGCATTAAGGCGCTTGGGCAATTTTCCCAAGGGCTGGCCCATGAATTAAATAATCCATTGGCGATCATGACCGGTTATTTACAAGTCATGGAACATAAAAATTCACTTAAAGAAAGTACTGAGCGTGAAATTGATCGTTTGCAACAAGTGGTGAAGCGGGTCGCCTCGGTAGTTGAAGACGTACGCAGGTTTTCTCAAACCAGAACTCTGCCTAATACTGAAACACTGCAACTTAATGATGTGCTAGAAGACGTGAGACTTACTATTGAGGCTCGTACCTTAGGTCATCATGAAGATGTGAAAATTCAGTGGCCGACTGGTATCGAAGGAAACTTACAAGGTGAGCACGTTCAGTTGGTTCATGGAATTGAGCACATTGTGATGAATGCTATTCAAGCCGCGAATAAAGTTTCAGAGAAATGGGTGCGGATTAGTTGTAATGAGGAGCAGAAAAATTGGGTGATTAGGATACAAGACTCAGGCGAAGGAATGACAGACACAGATGTAAAAAATATTTTCCAACCGTTTTTTACGACGAAAGATGTCGGACAAGGTCAAGGACTAGGCCTCTCGGTGGCGCGTGGGATTTTTATGGCCCACGGGGGTGGGATTCAGTTTACGCAGAATAACCCCACCACTTTTGAAATTCGTATCCCAATTCAATAAGGCGCGCCCACATATTTCCAGATTTTCTTCTTTAAGAAATCGGGCGCAAAAAGGCTAATCGTTTTAGCGAAACGACGGAGCCAAACAAAAGATTTCATGCCCCACGGCCAGTGGGAAAGTAGAATCTCTCCATCCAGTACACGAAAAAAATAATCTAGAACTATCGCGATCATTACAAAGTCATCGAGTTGTCCCAAAACCGGTATCCAGTCGGGAATTAAATCGATAGGAGAGACAATCAGAACTAATAGCGCAACGATCACGGCTTTATCTCGTTCCGGTATACGCTTGTCCTCTGAAACATCTTTCAGAAACTTTCCAATGTTTTTGATAAAAGCCATCATAAAAATTTAACCAGGGCCCAACCGGCCAAGAGCCCCATCGGAGTAAATGTCAAAACCATTCCTAGTTGACGGAAGGGATTGACGGTATTTTTTTGCATGAGACCAAACCAGTGGCAGAGTCGACCGATCACAAAAGACCATCCGGCGACTTTAAGGTAACTGCTCGCTAGTTCATTGTTTTCCACCAGAAAAAAGAGAATCAAAAAGAGTGGCGCATACTCCATAAAATTACCGTGCACACGAATAGCACGAGAGAGTGGGTGGAGGGGATCAGTGTTGGTGCCCAGTGAAGTGCGGGCCTTCCAACGATGAAGAACCACATAGAAACTTTGTGCGAGATAAATGATGGTGAGAATGGCAGCAAAAAGTAGACTGTGGGAAGTTTGAGTTGTGGCAAAAAGATTCATAAAGGCCCCTTAAACCCAAGGTACTTGGGCTTTATTAAGTAAAAGCTTAATCGTTACGGCAGCAACATGGAAACCAAAAGTCCCAGTGACAAATGAAACGGAGCCATAACCAGTTGCACAATCTAGACCTTTACCTGGATCTTGTGGCTCATGAGACAGACAGCCATCGGCAGTCGGGTAAACTGGACGCTCATTGGAGTAAATACAAGGAATGCCAAATTCACCTAGATTTTCGCCCGGGAAACCAAAATCTTGGCGCAGAATTTTTCTGATTCGATAGAGCAGTCTATCGTTGCGAGTCGTGCTGAGATCACTCATGGTAATCTTGCTCGGATCACGACGGCCACCGGAAGCTCCCACCGTCACCAGCAGTCGATCTTGGGTTCGACAGGTGACCGCTAAGAGACATTTGTTTTCTACATCATCAGTGCAATCTACGATGATGTGTGGATTCCATTCGAGAAGTCGATCGATATTTTTTTTGCTCAAAAATGACAATTCAACATCAACTTCAAGCCCAGGGTTAATATCACGTAAACGCTTGGCAGTGGCTTCGACTTTCATCTGGCCTACAGTGCTGTCAAGTGCATGAATCTGGCGATTGATATTAGAGACACAAATATCATCTAAGTCCACCAGCATGATGTGACCAATCCCAGAGCGGGCGAGGGCCTCTGCGGCCCATGAACCCACACCACCGATGCCAATCACCATCACGCGCGATTGAGCGAGCACGGGGAGTGCCGCCATTCCATAAGAGCGGCCAATGCCGTGAAAGCGATCTTTCATGCCATTACCTCGCTCGTATTGAGTTGTCCGCAGGCCGCCATGATCTCATCGCCTTTCGTTGTTCGTAAAAACACACGCAGGCGTAACTTCACGAGTTCCGCTTTAAAGTTTTCAATCTCATCCATACTCGGTCGCTGCCAAGGAGCACCGGGAAATGGATTAAAAGGAATCAGATTTACGATCACGGATCGATCACCCACCAGCTTGCTCAAGCCGCGTGCATGGTCGGCCGTCATATTGACGTCTTTCATCATCAAGTACTCGCAGTTGATAAACTGGCGATTACGAAGTGGGACAGTATCTATCGCAGTAAAAAGTTCTTTAAGAGGCCATTTGTTGTTTAAGGGAATGAGTTGTGAGCGCTCTTCATCAAAAGGTGAATGCAGCGAGAGAGCAAAGTTAACACCACCTAATTCCTTGAAGCGCAAAATGCCTGGCACATATCCCGCCGTTGAAACGGTGATTTGGCGGGGACCAAGTTTTCCACCATGGGGATCAATTAGCCATGTGATCGCAGTTTTGAGGGCCTCAAAATTATGGAGTGGCTCGCCTTGTCCCATAAATACGAGATTG
>JBIKNE010000360.1:0-3259 GCA_044358855.1 Bacteriovoracaceae bacterium
GCTTCGCTTTGCGCCAGCTCATTTGTCATCAGGACTACGCGATGAATGAGAAGTTGAGGGTCAGCAGCTCCGAAGAGAAATTCTTCCACAATATCGCCAGTGACATAAGCGAATTTGCGCTCAAAGCTGCGGCCATTATGATTGTAAATTCCAAGTACAGGTAAAAGCTCACTGCGAAGTTCACCCTTCGTGTCCTGAAAATTGATAACGATCGAATCACCAACGGCGTATTGAAATTGTTCAGCGACTTCTTGACCTATAACAATGCCGCGTTCAGTTTGAGTGGGCCAATGACCAGAAGTAAGGTGGTCACCCAACTTAAACATATCCTGATGAAGTTTGAAATCGACTCCCACGACTTGAAGGGCAGCATTTCCTTCAGTGCCAGAGATATACCCATCGAGAACTAGCTCAGGCGATTGGCCGTGAATGATTTTTTTATCGAATCCATCGAGTGACTGAATATCCCACGGAACGGGTGTGGTGGGGTCGGTGGTAAGGCCATAGTTTTTTTCTTGGAGTTGCCAGTGTCCGACATTACCTTTTACTACTGCATTTTCGATTTGATGATTGAGACCATCAAAGAAAGCCAGAATCCAAACGGCCATAACCACCGACATGGCAACAGAAAGTCCGATGAAAAAACTTCTCCCGCGATTGCGGTTGATGTTCTTCACAGCAAGTTTAGCCAAATAGCGGTTTTCTCCGTTCACTTTGCTCACTTCCACATATAATAGAACCATGTCCATTTCAGATGCACTCTTTTGGAAGAATGCGCTCATCATGACCCTACCGCTTGTTTTAGCGGGGATCGTTCACATGATCATTGTGAAACTGGATGCTTTATCTTACTTGAAAATCCCTCTACACGAAACGTGGTTTGGCCTGAATAAAACATGGCGTGGCGTTGTAGTTATGCCGCTCTTGACCGTCGCAGGTCTCTGGCTTTCATTTTTGTTAGCCGAATGTTGGCAGTCTTCGCTTTTTGGAACTCATTCAGTGTGGGGACTGGGAATTCTTTTAGGTTTTGGCTACGTGATACCTGAGCTTCCTAATTCATTTATCAAGCGACGAATGGGAGTCAAACCAGGCGAGATGTCCGAGCGTTCTCCGTGGGTATTCTCGCTTTTTGACCAAGCAGATTCTGTCATTGGCTGCGTGTTGGTCTACGCGCTGTGCGGAGTGGGGAATTTATCCTTATGGGTGACACTATTTCTACTCGGAACTGGAATCCATTTATTACTCAATGTTTTGCTATGGAGTTTGGGTTTAAGAAAGAACCCATTATAGAAAATATGCTAAAGCGGATCTTTATCTACCTACGTGAGATGTACCCACTATCGAGTTGGTTCGGAACGTTCTCACTTGGATTTATGGTATTAACTGTCGCTTGGAGATTAGGTGGATCACCTTATCATTCTTTTCAATGGCACACTCTGCTTGGGTGCGTAGCACTTTGTTTTTTCTCACTTATTTTAAGAGTAAAAGATGAGTTTAAAGATTTCGAAGACGACAAAATTAATTATCCTAATCGTCCTGTTCCATCTGGGCGAGTCCTAAAAAAAGACTTGCTTGTCTTAGGATGGTTTTGTGTCTTTGTAACTTTAGCTGTTTCTGTTTGGTCTGAAGAAGTCTTGTATATGGCGATGGGGTCACTGATTTATTCATTCTTGATGCTCAAATGGTTTTTCCAGGAAGAGCGCATGAAGGCTTCACTGCCACTGGCACTGATCACCCATCATCCTATCGTTGTGTTACATTTCATGTATCTTCTGACGGTCAATCAAACGACAAACTATCCAATTTACGAATGGCAAATTCTTACAATCTTGCCTTTAGTTCTTATGATGACCAATTGGGAACTCTGTAGAAAAATACGAATGCCCAAGGAAGAAAACACTTACACGACATATTCAAAAATTTGGGGCCCTCGTCCAGCTAGCTTCGCGGCCTTGATCCTACAATTAATAGTTCTAACCACTGGCAGTTATCTTATTCATGCGATGGGTTGCTCTCTGATTTGGAATGTTGTTTACGCACTTGGCTTTGTTGGGTTGATGTTCCCCGTGTTTAATTACTGGCGCACAATTCGAACAAAAAAACCTTTGAAGTTTTGGGCAGAAAATCAAATTTTGTGGACGGTGCTCTCCTTAATCACGGCAGGCTGGTGGGGATGAGCTCTCTTCTCCCGATAGTTCCACCTTCACGTGCCGAAAAAACGCTTGTTGGTGGCAAAGGTGCTCAACTCTTAAAACTCGTAGAGCTAGGAGCGAATGTACCGGCATTTTTAGTGATTCCCACCGCCGTCTCTCAATGGACAAATGCCCAAGGACAATTCCCTGAAGAGTGCTGGCAGGCCATCGAAAAAGAAGTTAAAAAGTGGGATGCCCGTTGGGTCGCTGTTCGCTCATCAGTGACTGGAGAAGATGGCCAGTCAGCCAGCTTTGCTGGGTTGTTTGAAACATACCTCTATGTAACAGGTAAAGATCTTAAAGAGAAAATTCAAGCTGCCTATGCGGCTCTTAATTCTGACCGAGTCAAAGTTTATTGTCGCGAGAAAGGTATCACTGATGAATTGCAAATGGCAGTGGTGGTGCAAAAAATGCTCGACCCGGTAGCCGCGGGAGTGGCTTTTTCTCGCTCTCCGATAAAGCCAACTGCCGATGTTGTCATTGATGCGTCCTGGGGCGTGGGTGAGGGAGTCGTTTCTGGCTTAGTAGAAACAGATCATTGGAGATACTCGCGCTTGGGTGAAATGTTAGATGAGCGCTTAAGCATTAAAACCACACGCTTAGGTGCACGGGCCGATGGGTCAGGTACTACAGGGTTTTCAGTCGATATTCACTTGCAGGCGAGCGCTAGTTTGTCACTCGAGGATCGCCAGAGAGTTGTTCATGAAGTCTTGCGGATTGAAAAACGTTTACAGCATCCCGTTGATATTGAATTTGCTTTTGAAGAGGGTATGCTTTATCTCCTACAAGTTCGTCCTATTACCCAAGAGTTTTCGCCACTCAAGTCTTATACCGACACAAATCTGGCAGAATCATACCCGGGTGTCACATCGCCATTGACCACCAGTTTTGTCCAAATTGCTTATCGAAATGTATTTGCCGAGTCGGCAATCATATTAGGTGCATCCAGTAATCGATTGAAAAAACTTCTGCCTCATTATCAGTCGTTAATTGGAGAAGTAAATCATCATCTCTATTATGATCTTGAACACTATTATGCCGTCATTGCGGCTCTTCCCGGTGGCGAG
>JBIKNE010000362.1:0-3253 GCA_044358855.1 Bacteriovoracaceae bacterium
AAGGGCATCGTTTACGAACACCGCCTAATTGATGACATGGTCGCATCTGCACTTAAATGGAATGGCAATTTCGTTTGGGCCTGTAAGAACTATGACGGTGACGTCCAGTCAGATACAGTCGCTCAAGGCTTTGGTTCATTGGGACTCATGACGTCAGTCTTGGTCACTCCAGACGGTAAGACGATGGAAGCAGAAGCCGCTCACGGAACAGTGACTCGTCACTATCGTATGCACCAGCAAGGCAAACCAACATCAACAAACCCAATTGCCTCTATCTTTGCTTGGACTCGTGGTCTTGCTCACAGAGCAAAGCTTGATAACAATAAAGAACTCGCCCATTTCTGCGAGTCACTTGAGACGGTTTGTGTCGAGACAGTTGAGTCTGGCAAAATGACAAAGGACTTGGCGGTTTGTATTCACGGAGACAAGGTCGGAGCTGAGCACTACCTCACAACCGAAGCTTTCCTGGAAGCAATCAACAGTAATTTGCAAAAGAAGTTGAACCGTAACTAAGCTTTCTGGCCCGCAGTTGTGTTAACAGCTGCGGGTTTTTTCTTTTTTTCACACCTTCCATCACCCCCGTTTCCTGATTCATTTTCATCACATGCGCACTGTGTTCACGGCCCGTGAAAAGAAACTCTCTGTGTTTCAAAAGTGAACTATTCAACTCGGTTTTTTGTGAAATATTCTCCATCCAACTTGTGAAGTTGTTCGCCTTGAAAAACTAGTTGTTTCAGATAGTTGTAACTTTTATTAACTTTTGTGTGTTTTATTAACCTTGAAGGAGTCTTTATGAAATTGTTAGCTCTTGCCCTTGCTTTGGTATCTAGCTCTGCTTTCGCTTCTAGCCAGTCAATCGACGTTGCTGCTGCTCACACTGGTTTCAAAATGGACCAAGCTGTATACAGCCTCATCCCTACTAAAACTGAAATCCGCGAAATCCCAGGCTGTAACCCAAACGGTGAAAACTCTGGCCCATGCTGGGAAGAAGTTGTTCTTGAGTCTAAGCCAATGGTTCAAGTTTTCGTTGATTACACAGAAGGCGTTTTCCGTGATCCAGAAGCTGCTCAGTCTTACCTTACTTTCAACTTCGAAGTTTCTGAGTTCAACGCTGACGCTGTTGCTTCTTTGAAGAATGCTTCTCCAATGTGGCGCCTTGGCGGCGGTTCAGTTCGTAAAGCTTTCGCTCGTAACAACTTCTCTTTGAGCACTAAGCTTGCTGCTCGTACAATCCAAGTTGTTGACGTTCGTAACTCTACAATCTGCCAAGTTATGGAATCTGGCGATATCGTTCCTGGTTGTGTTGAGAACATCGTTTACAAGCCAGCTCAAACAACTGTTCGCGAAGTAACTGTTTCTACAAAGTAATTTCAATCGAAAGATTGTGACTTTAAGACTGGGCCCGCTCTATGCGGGCCCTTTCTATTTCAAGAGCAATCAACTCACTCAGTTATTAATCATTAAATATCATTGCCCCTCAATTCAGTTGCCGTAAAATAGTTAAAAGTAAGCAGTCATGCCTTTCATTTCCGATCTTGGCTGGGAAGCGCTATCGACTTGCAAGGGAGCAAAGATGTTATTAGCGTTGGCAATATTTTCAATTTTTTCTAGCTATGCCATGGATTTTTCGAAGGTGCTTAAGTCACCAGAATGCCAAAAGATTGCTCCGTTTTATTGGGAATTAGGCGATGCCGCTGGTGTAAAATTCTCCGGACAAGTCGGAGGTAAATATAACAGCGACTCTGAAGTGAAATTGGCCTCGGCTTCAAAGCTTATTTTGGCGGCTTACTACCATGAGAAAGTTTCTTCTCCCTTATTGGAAGATATCTCACTTCTAAAAATGACAGCTGGCCGAGCGGATTTTAAGAACCTTCCTTGCATTACTCGCGACACAGTAGAAGCTTGTTTTAAGGCGCGCGGAAATGATGGACTAGTGGATAAGGCAAAAAGCCGATTCGCTTATAGTGGTGCACATTCACAGGCCCTCGGGGTTAAGCTGGGGTTAGGAAGCTTTAATACTGATAAGCTAGCGCAAGAATTTACTGCCAAACTCAAGTTACCTGTAAAGTTTGCCAATGTCGGTCTAGGCGGTGGCATGAAAATGAAAGTCTCTGACTACAGCGAATTTTTAAGACGTCTCATTCGCAAAGAGTATCGCTTAATTAATTATCTTGGCGCCGATATGGTTTGCACTAAATGCCCCTTGGCCTTTAATAGTCCGGTGCCAGTGAATTGGTCATACTCCCACCATCATTGGGTGGAGCGTGATCAGCGCACCATTGAGGCCTATAGCAGTGCCGGCGCGATGGGATTTTATCCATGGGTGAGTAGCGATAAGAAGTTATATGGGATTATCGCTCGTGAAAAGCTCGCAAAAGAAGAAGGATATAATTCAGCGATGTGTGGTCGACAGCTTAGAGCAGCTTTTATCAAAAATTAGAAATCGAAGATTCCCATCACTGGGTCGTGATCTGAGAGGCGGCCCATGAAGTCCGAGTTAAGATGGATCGCTTCAAATTGACCATTGCGATTGACTAGATTTCTGTTTGCCAAAATATAGTCTAGCGCCTGTGAGTTTCCGTTGTGATTTGTGGTGTATCTTTGGTTGGGATCAAGTTGCTTTATCATGTTAACTAAAACATCGCCGCAAAGTACTCTCATGGCATTCTCTTCAATATGAGCATTAAAGTCGCCGATAATAGCGATGTTGGCCCGTGAGTTATATTTTTCAATCAGTTTTGCAAACAGATTGAGTTTCATCGCCATACGAATTCGGCGATCATCACTGCCGGGAATTGAGGGCTGCATATTCCCCCAATGGCTGGAGTCACCGAGTTTTGAGTTTAAGTGGTTAACGATCACAAAGACCGGTTCGCCGCGGAATTCAAATTGCGCCACTAGGCTTTTGCGCGTGGACTTAAATTCTTCCGAATTGGGATAAATTCTCCCAGGGTTATAATTTAAGTTGCCGTCGGGCATAACGAGCGTTTCTGTTAATACATCAGGTAGCTGACGTGGTGAGAAGCTGACACGGTTTTGGTCATACAAGATAGCGACACGAATATTACCACCCGGTTGGCCACCTTCACGGTGCGCCTGAGGGTCAATATTGATCGTGCCGTAGTTCTTGCCAGGACATTGAATGGCATCGTTAATTTTTTTAAGTGTTAAGTCGGCGTTGCTTTCGCCATCAATACTTAATCCGTTGTTGTCTTGAACTTCGACAAGACCCACGATGTCGGGACATTTCAAA
>JBIKNE010000363.1:0-3244 GCA_044358855.1 Bacteriovoracaceae bacterium
GCAACATCGTTCACAATTAGGCTCAACTTCTGAACGTATCTATTTTTTACAGCTCGCTAGTAAGGCCGAACGTGAGGAATATCTTGAGGCCCGCGGCCTTTCAAAAGCACCTGAGCAGCTGATGCCCCAAGAGCGTTTTTGGGCGACTTCCACCAGTGAAGTTGTGATGGGGATGAGCAAAGAGGATGTTGAGGCCTCCTGGGGCCGCCCGGTACGCGTTGATGTCGCCGGAAATCCTCGAAATGAGAATGAAAGATGGCTTTACCACCGTGATGGCGCACCGAAGTATATTTTCTTCGAAGGTGGCGCGGTTGAGGGCTGGACGAGCGGTCGCTAGGGGACAAACCCCGACCCCCTTGCTAATATGCTGCCAAAGCATGCCAGGGGAAAACGATGGAATACACTCTCGAATTTGAGAAACCGGTTTTTGAATTAGAAAACCAAATCAGAGAACTGAAAGAATCGTCATCAAAAATTGACCTTACCGCCGAAATCCAGGCGCTGCAGGCCAAGGTCGATAAACTCATCCGCGAAATTTACAAGAATCTTTCTCCTTGGGAGCGCACCCTGTTGTCGCGCCATCCTGCCCGTCCGCACGCCATCGATTACATCGAAAAGTGCATTACTGACTTTCATGAAATTCATGGCGATCGTCGTTTCTCGGATGATCCCTCTATGGTCTGTGGTTTTGGTTATCTCGAAGGCCAGCGTGTAGCGGTCTTAGGTATTGAGAAAGGTCGTAAGACTCAGGAAAAAATTCGTCGCAACTTCGGTATGGCCCAACCCGAAGGCTACCGCAAAGCTTTACGCTTAATGGAAATGGCATCAACTTTCGGCGTTCCGGTTTTAACTTTTGTTGATACTCCCGGAGCCTATCCCGGCATTGGTGCTGAAGAGCGCGGCCAGGCCCAAGCGATTGCTGAAAATTTAGAAAAAATGTTTGGCGTTAAAGTTCCCATTGTCACCGTGGTTATTGGTGAAGGTGGCTCGGGCGGTGCCCTTGGAATCGCGATCGCTGACCGTGTATTGATGATGGAGTACAGTGTTTACTCAGTCATCTCACCTGAATCTTGCGCTTCGATTTTGTGGAGTGATCCAAAGATGGCAGAGACGGCTGCAAACTCACTTCAGCTCTCTCCCAACATGGCGACTGAACTTAAAGTCATTGATGGCATCATCATCGAGCCGATTGGCGGCGCTCATCGCTATCCTGATTTAGCGATTACCGCTGTTAAAGAAGCGGTCAGCGCAGAGTTTGCAAAATTAAAAAAAATGCCACTGGATCAAATGCTGGAAGAGCGCTTTGCTAAATTCCGTCGCATGGGTAACAGCACAATGATTTCAATGAAGGAAACTCCATGAGCGCTTATTCGATGACGGGTTTTGGTCGCGGAGAGTCTGCGGGAACTCGTTGGAATATTGCGGTGGAAATAAAGACTGTTAACAATCGTTTTAAAGATTTTCGTTTCAAGATGGGTTCAAGTCTTTCTTCACTTGAATTTGATTTGCGCGGACAACTAGAAAAGCAGTTTAAGCGCGGAACCTTTGATGTCGCCGTGACTTATCAAAAACGTCCTGACGCGCAAGCGGAATCAAATCTCGATCCAGAGAAAGTGAAGTTATGGCTCAATTCAATTTTGCCTTTAATCGAAGGGAAAGTTCCTTTGAGCGTTTCTCCGACTGATTTTTATCGCCAAGATTTTATGAAAGATGAAGAGGGCGACAAGGGTCAAGAACTCTCACCTTTGGTTCTGGAAGCTTTTGCTAAAGCAGTTGAAGCGCTTAAGGTGTCTAGTCGTAATGAAGGCGCCTCACTGATTGAAAAACTCAATGAGCACTTGAGTCATTACGAAAAACTCTTGTTGAAAAATGAAGAATTGAAGGGCCTCTACCCGGACATGATGAAAGATAAATTAGTTTCTAAACTCAATGAGCGCATGCAAGAGTTCAAGGTTGACGAAGGTCGCTTGATGCAAGAAGTGATCTTTTACCTTGAGAAACTCGAAATAGATGAGGAAATCAATCGGGCTAAAATTCACGTAGCAAAGCTTCGTGAGGTGATGAAAAACTCGGGAGAAGTAGGACGCCAAATCGATTTCCTGCTCCAGGAGCTGGGTCGCGAAACCAACACGATGGGGTCGAAATCTGCCCACATGGAAATTTCTCAAAACGTGGTAGAAATGAAGGTACAGCTCGAAAAAATCCGTGAACAAGCGTTGAATCTGGAATGACCCAACTGGCCCAGTCACAATCTCGTCTTATTGTTATTTGTGCTCCATCGGGCACCGGAAAAAGCACGCTCTTAGAACGCCTAAAAAAAGACCATCCAGAATTGCAGTGGTCGGTCTCGTGCACCACGCGTCCCATCCGTTCAGGTGAAAGAGATGGCGTGGATTATCACTACATCACTCGATCCGATTTCGAAAAACGCATTTCGCAAAATGACTTTATTGAATGGGCGCTGGTGCACTCGAATTATTACGGAACTTCGAAAAGTTTTGTCGATCAAGGCATTGCTGGTGGAAGCGCCTTATTGTTTGATCTTGATGTGCAAGGTGCCGATGCGATGAAACGCATCTATGGTGATGGAGCCAAAGTTATTTTTATTCGCCCACCTTCAATTGATGAATTAGAAAAAAGATTGCGCGGCCGTGCTACTGATGCCCTTCATGTAATTGAAGAACGTCTCAAAAATGCTCGTGTAGAACTCACTCGTGCCCAAGATTACGACTTCCTTGTCACCAATGATGAAGTAGAGCGCGCTTATGGAGAGTTGGCCTCAATTGTAGGCAATCTTCTCAAGAAGGCGGCGTAATGTACTCTGAGCGGATAGATTTTTCTCATGAGCCTAATCTTTCTGTTGATGAATTAGTTCGTCGCTTAGAAGCCTTTAATCCTGAAGCTGATGGCGCCACTCTTCGAAAATGTTATGAGTTTTCTGAACTCAAACATATCAAGCAAAAGCGCAGCTCGGGTGAGCCCTATATCATTCATCCATTAAACGTTGCTGCCACACTCATCAAACTTAAAATGGATCTTGATAGCGTTATGGCGGGACTTCTCCACGATGTCGTGGAAGATTGTGAAGTACCACCTGAAGAAATTGAAAAACTTTTTGGAAAAAACGTCGCGCAAATCGTGGTGGGCTGTACTAAGATTTCTAAAATCAAATTTAAGAGCAAAGAAGAGTCACAGGCCGAAAACTTTCGTAAGATGGTTGTCGCCATGGCTCAAGATCTTCGCG
>JBIKNE010000465.1:0-2557 GCA_044358855.1 Bacteriovoracaceae bacterium
CAATCGGAAAGCCATTCAAGTACGATGATGTTTCATTATCGTTACCGTTTGATACCAGTACTACAAGTGTGTGAGCGCTGTTACGGAAAACGAGACCACCATTTGAAATACGGTTTTGATTGATCAAATTGTAAGCGCGCTCAAAGCCACGCTCGTTACTGCCTTGAGGTGGTCCAAAAAAAGTGGCGCTATCCGGAGCTACCACGTTAACACTTGTACTCATGGCGCCGGCATTATTGGTAATCACTGGTCGGAAAGAATCCGATCCACCATCCGAAAGTAGAGGGGCTACCATCACTCTGTAATCAAACTCTTGTGAAAGACTTTGAATTGTCAGAGCAATTTGGTTGCGAACTGTTGTACTCAAATAATTTGCGGAAGAAGAGTTATCGACGAGATAAAGAATATCAACCGGTGGCTTAACCAAAGTATGGTTTGAGCAGGTCAGGTTCTGAAACACTTCCACATTATTGGCGGTGTATTTTTCAGACTTAGGCGTGCTGGCGAATTCTTCCTTACTACATCCCCACATGGTGAGGAGTGCAATAAAAAGAACAAGTGTTGGTTTCATCATAAGGCACCTGTTTGGTTCATATCGATTAAGCTGATCGGTTATTGAGAGGGGAAACTTGAGATCAGGAAAAGATTGCCTCTCACCTTCACCTTCTTTTAATGGGTTACAATAAGAAACAATAGTTTCAAGCGGTTGGGAGGACATATGTCAGAGAGCTGGTACTACGTATTAAAAGGTCAAAGAACAGGCCCGGTAGATGCGAGTGTGATTGCGTCTTTAGTGCAAGGCCATGAACTTCGACCTGATGACTATGTTTGGAAAAAAGGTTTTGAGAATTGGCGCAAAATTAAAGATGTACCAGAGATTACTGATCTCAAAGCTGCGGCCCCTGTCCCACCGGCCCCACCAAAAATGAATGCACCAGCGGCCGTGAGTGATAGTTTTCGTTTGAGTTCGCTGGATTCAGAAGAAAAGTCGATTTATGTGCGCATCGGCGTAGATCGTGGTGGCTCACCGTCTGAATATGGCCCCTACTCACTTACTCTCGTGAAGCGACTCTATGATGAGAATCGCATTAATGGTCGTACGCAATTTTTTGTGCGTGGTCATTTGCAGGAATGGATGTTCTTGGCCGATTTGAATGACTTCGAAGAAGTCTTTCATGATATGCCACCGGTCATTCAAGAGACGGAACGTCGTCGATGGGTGAGGAAGCCACTATTAGCGCGTCTATTTGTACAGAATAATAAAAAAGTCTTCGAAGGTGTTTGTCGCGATATTTCAGTAGGCGGAATGCAAATTCTTACTGATACTTTTCCTGGCAGAGCAGGGGATAAGATTTCAATAAACGTTCATCCAGACAATTCTGAATACCACTTCACAGCTGCAGGTACAGTGGTAAGACTTTTAGAAGGAAATCAAGGGTTCTCATTTCGCTTTGACCCCTTGCAAATGGAAGCTCAGAAAGCGATAGAAAAGTATATTCAAGATGTGGATCCGACCGTCTAACGAATTTGAAAGACGCGCTCAGAGAGTTAAGACTCATAAAGAGTTGCGCCATTTCCCCTCCGCTCAAACTGGAGCGAGCTTCAGTGTGCAAACTTGGCGCGCTGAGGGAGTCAAACCTGAGAGACAATTATTGTTTTTACATGGAGCTCTCTCGCATGGTGGCAGACACAGCTCAATGTTTGAGTGGTTAATACGTTATTTTGGTGGTCGCTTAGAAATTCACGCATTGGATTTTGTTGGCCATGGAATTTCTTCAGGTGCGCGAGCTCATATCGAAAAATTCTCATTTTGGGTGGAAGATTTAATTCATCTCCTGACCGATCTATCTAAAGAACAAGAATTAAGTGTCATGGGTCACTCTATGGGTGGCCTCGTTGCTTTGAAAGCGATGCTGGAGCATGAGGCGCGAATTCCTGCCAACGTCAAAGCGCTTATCCTCAGTAATCCATGTATACGGCCTGTTCAGGTAGTAGATTTCCCTAAAGTCGAAAATTTACTGAATGGTATTGCAGACAAGTTACCAACTTTTCGCTTTCCGCGCGTTCATAAAGGCCCCATGCTGGTCAACGATGCGGAAGCGGCCAATGCATTTGAGACTGATCCACTTATCCCCAATTTTATTACTGCCCAAATGACTCGAGAGATTTGGTACGCTTCGCAAGAAGTCAGGTCATTGTCTTATTTTCTAAAGCGTCCAACGCTCTTTCTCGTATCTGACCAGGACCAAGTGGTTGACCGAGATGCTACTTTGCTTTTTGCTCGTGGTATCGACAAGCATTGGCTTAAGGTCATAGAATATAACAATGTAAAGCATGAGCTGTTGCATGAAACCATCCGCCAACAAGTCTGGCAGGATGTCGCCTCATGGCTGGAGAACACATGAAGTATCTTATTCTGACTGCCTTTTTGATTATCACTTCATGTGCTGCTTATCGTACTTTTAACCAGACGACAGATGGAAAAGTTCGTTTTCCAGGAGGAGTGAAGGGCAGTGAGACTTGGGACGATTCCATGTATTTCCGTCGTGCCAGTTGG
>JBIKNE010000364.1:0-3243 GCA_044358855.1 Bacteriovoracaceae bacterium
CATGGCTTTTGCTAAATCAGCTTTGAGTTTATCGAAGGCCGGCTCACCTAATCCTGCAGGCACACCCGACACTTTAAGACCAACGACGCCCCCTGCTGATTCACCATGAGACTTACAGTTCAAAAGAAAAGTTTCGACTTGTTTGGAGACTTCAAGATTAGTGAAACCTAAGACCGAGCGCTCTGTAGTTTTGACTTCTCCATTGCGAAACGTCCCAATGGAATCACTCCAAGCGAAGGCCTTCATCGATGGAAGTGTGAGGCCTGCAAAATAGCCGGCAATCACGCGCGAGACAGTCTCTCGTCCTGATGAGCGGCCACCGCCTCGATGATCTCTAATGCCGTATTTAATCTCTGTAGTGCGATCGGCATGGCCAGGTCGATGTTCAGTTTTGAGTTTGTCGTAATCGGCCGAGCGCTGATCGGTATTACGAACAATCACGGCAATCGGTGTGCCGAGAGTTTTTCCCTCAAATACACCGGATAAAATTTCAGCGCTGTCAGCTTCTTTGCGAGCGGTGGTAAAAGCACTCTGTCCAGGAGCACGACGAGCGAGCTCTGCTTGTAGGTCGGCTAAATTAACAACCAGTCCGGGTGGTACACCATCGAGCACAACGCCTAAGGCCGCACCATGACTCTCGCCAAAACTGGTGAGCGAAAACATTTTTCCAAAACTATTTCCACGCATGGAAAAATCTCCGTGTTACTTCCGGCAGCAAATCCTGCGGGGATATTTTTCTACCTGTTAACTCTTCCACTGAAGTGTATGTTTCAAAACCCATTCCACAAGGCGCTAGGAAGGCGAGCTTTTCTTTAAGTGCATCAAAACGCGATACATTGAGTGCTAGACCATGGAGTGTAATCATTTTATCAACAGCGATGCCTACGCTCGCCAGTTTTTTAGAACCTTGCCACAAACCCAAAAGCTCACGTTCATGAGTTAGATTCGTGATGCCTCTTTCTTCAAGGGCACCTAGGGTTGAAAGTAAAAGTTGATCAACGAGAGTTGAGAGACCTAAGCGTTGAGGATGAAGTTTAACGATAGGGTAAAGGATCAGCTGACCGGGGTGATGGAAAGTTAGGCCACCGCCGCGCTCGATTTGAAAGAAGGGTACGGGAAGAGAGGGGAAGCTTTGCGGCTTAAAGTCTTCGAGTTCGAAGCTCTGACCTTTTTTTGCTTTCTGTAAACCACGGCCATGCGTGAGAGTATCCGGATGAGAACATGCAATAAGCCAGCGCTCACCAGATTCGCGCACTCGCTCGACAGTATGCTTTTGAAAATTCCACGCATCTTGATAATCCCAGTTCCAACAAGTGGCCAAGTGCCAGCCTTGCGTTTGAATAATTTCTGGCGTCTTCATGGTGTGCCAGCGTACTCAAGAAAGTCCGCTGCTTTGTAACTTGATCTAACCAATGGCCCTGAAGCAACAAACTTAAAGCCTAATTTCTCGGCCATGCGTTTCATCTCTACAAAATCATCGGGCGTATAAAACTTCTTCACATCGAGATGACGCTTAGATGGCTGCAAGTATTGTCCAAAGGTAACAATGTCACAGTCGATACGACGAAGATCTTCGAGCGTCTCTTGAATCTCTTCCCAGCTTTCACCGTGACCCACTTGGATTGAGGTTTTGGTTTGAATGTGGGGATAGTTCTTTTTGTAAAAACTCAAACACGCGAGAGTCTTGTCATAACCGGCCCGTGGATCGCGCACAGGATGAGTTAAGCGACGTACGGTTTCGATATTTTGCGCAATCACAAATGGATTACTTTGAGCGAGCGTGTGCATGTGTTCTTCAATCACAGCAAAATCTGGTATGAGTACTTCTACTTTGGTTTCCGGATGAACCTTATGAACTTCATTAACGACAGCGGCAAAATGTCCGGCGCCATGATCGGCTACGTCATCACGATCAACACTAGTAATCACCACATACTTAAGTGACATGATTCCCACCATCTTGGCAGAATTAGGAATCTCATCAGCATTGATAAAACCTTTTGGGTTACCCGTTTTCACATTACAGAATTTACAAGCACGTGTGCAGGTGTCTCCCAAGATCATGATGGTAGCGGTACGAGCGCTCCAGCATTCAGAAATATTGGGACACTTAGCTTCTTCACAAACAGTCGAGAGACCATTCTTACGAAGGTTGTCGCGGATATCTTTAAAGTCCTCGCCCGAAGGCAAGGGAACCTTTAACCATTCCGGTTTGCGCTGATAGGTTTCGCGGTCAAAATAGGTGACGGCCATGACAAATTGAGTACCACTTTTGTCACAGGCAGTCGATGCCAACACCCTGAGAAAGATCGACATTAAAGCGACGGATTTCTCCGGGTTTAACGAGGTCTAATTGAGGCCCCTTGAAGCGAATCGTCCACTGTTGCCCAGCGTTTTCAAGGATAACCTCGCTTAAGTGCCCCATAAAGCGTGTCTCGATAACGCTGCCAGCAAAAACACCTTGGGGGTGCAGCTCAAAAGCTTCCGGTGGGAGTGAGAGAACAGTATGAGTTTTCCCATAGGCCACACCTTGCGGTGACCATGTTCCAAAGGGTGTTTGAAAGGCTTCTTGGGGGTTTGAGCGTGTCACGGTGACCAGGTTTTTGTGTCCCATCAATTGCGCCACCACCAGGCTTTTAGGACGCCAGTAAACTTCTTCAGGAGTCCCCATTTGCTCCCAACGACCAAAACTTAAAACGCCTAGGCGAGTCGCCATAGAAAGTGCTTCTTCACGATGGTGGGTCACCCAGGCGACAGTTATCTCGCGTGATTGAACATAACTTTTTAATAAACGCATGAGATCGAAGCGCAGTGGTTGATCAAGATGCGCAAAGGGTTCATCGAGCAACAAAAGCTCAGGAGAATCAACCAGCGCATAGGCTAAACGCGCTCGTTGACGTTGTCCCTCTGAGACTTCATGCAAGCGTTTTTTGAGTTGCATGGGAAACTCAAAAGCATCGGCCAGATCTCGCGCCAGTTGCAGTTTTTGTTCATCATTGAGCGAGCGCTTTACACCACTCATCAGCCATTCTTGAATATTTCCTTGCGTCGTTAAATGCGAGCGTACATCCATTTGGGCAACACGATCAGCTGGAATAACGATCCCTGATTGCGGATGAAGCTCACCGCTTAGAAGTCGCAGGAGGGTGGTTTTGCCAGCACCGTTTGCGCCCATAATGACAAAAATTTCACCGGCCCTAAGACTGAGTGAAATTTGATGAAGACCTGCGATTCCGCGTTGGT
>JBIKNE010000365.1:0-3242 GCA_044358855.1 Bacteriovoracaceae bacterium
CTCGACGATGGATTCATCAATGAACCATCACTAAAACTCAATGCCAATCTCTCTAGCGGCATAATCGAAGATTTAACTGAAAGAACCTACCGTTTTATTGTCTCGACTCCAGAAGGAGAAAAGATTTATCGTGTTTCACCAAAACTAAGCATTTTCGAATTTATGACCCAACAGAATCTTTTTCCTGTTGGACTTGAGCTTGATGAATTTAATCGTGAATCCTATGGCTGGCGTTTGGTAAACTTGAGCAAAGATTTTCACAACACAGCGGTAGCAGGAAAAACTTATGCCATTGTATACGGATCAAACTTAGATTTTCGAGAACAAGAAATAAATAAAACAAAACTTTCACTCTTGAATGAGGCTCCAAGCTCGTTTTCATTTTCACACAAGCTGAACATCACAGTTTTCATGACTCATGGGCAAATTGCTGTTACTAAAGATAAAGTTAAGCGGTTTGAACTTTCTCCAAATCCTGAAATGTCCGCTCTTTGTTCCTACACGACACGCACACTTATAAAGCGAGAAAAGCAGGACTTACCAAGTATTGAAAGTGCAATGGGACTTATTAACTGGGATTCAATTCAATTCGTAAAACTTGATTGGTTTGAGCCAGGCCAACATGGTGTCGCATTTAATCTGACCATTCAAATCTTAGAAGATGAATGGAATCCACAATTTAAATCAGGCCTCTTGAGCAGTATCATTGAGACAGGTGTTGTCCAAAGCGGATGTGGGCGAACAGTTCCAGTCAAAAAACAAATTATTCCGCGCATAACAGGTCTCGAAGGCTACTTTTTGCTTGAAGCAAGTTTGTAAATTTTAATTGAATAGGGCTATGATTGGAGCATGGAAGCTCCGATTACAGTCATCAGTAGCAATATTCGCTTTGATAATCCAGCCGATGGCGTCAATCAGTGGTCTAAACGTAAAGATCATTTAGCGAAAACTCTTTTATCTCAATTTCCTCTTATTATCGGAACTCAAGAAGGCCGAGAGCCTCAATTACGAGAAATGGCCCAACTACTTCCTGGCTACCGCATGATTGATTTCAATCGTGAGTGGTTATCAGAAAGAATGTATCCGAGTTTTTTTGTGAAGACAGATACTGTTACTGTTCTTGATTGTGGTGATATTTGGTTATCAGAAACGCCACACATTCCAGGTAGCAGTTCATTTGATAGTGCATTTCCACGACTGTGTACTTGGTTGAAGGTGGAGATCAATAAAACGAATTGGCTTTTTGCTAATGTCCATCTCGATCATGTAAAGCTCTCCACCAGATTGGCGCAAGCGAGTGTTCTGGGTGAAGAAATTAATAAAATCAAAACGACTGAGAAGCTGATTATTCTCGGTGACTTCAATGATTCACCTCAGTCGGAATTAAGAGATCATTTGTTAAGTCATTTCCCAACACTACATGATCCTTGGCTTGGACCAGAAGAATCATCTCACCACCCATTCACGGGTGACCATCCTGAAGGTTCACGTATAGATTGGATTTTAGTTGAGAGTCAATTTAAGAACTCAGAGATGAAGATGCTAAAAGATTCACATCAAGGTCACTGGCCTTCAGACCATTTCCCGATTTGCTGTCACATCAAAGTTTAACAGCCACTTCATCGCCAAGCTGAATATATGTTTCACGACCTTCAGCTGTATTTTTGAGCATATCTGCACTTGGCTTCCATGCACCTTTCTCACCTAAAAGAACAACAGTAGATCCCCCAAACAGAAAATAGCCTTTTTCTTCTCCACGGCGAAACGGCTTGTTCCAAGAATGACTCTGAACAATCTTGCCCACGCAAATAGCCCCGACCTCAATGTAAGCGAGGCGTCCAAAATTTTCAGTTTGCAGCAGACTGACGTAGCGCTCATTAGCGATCAGAATATCGCCTTTAAGTTTGAGTGCCAGCGGATTCACTGAATCGTAGCGCCCACGGACTGGAAAATGATCAAGAACTTTTCCATTATCTGGATAATGGTAGCGGTGATAATCAACCGGACAGAGCCTTGCCACCATCAAAGGGCCACCTTCAAAAGGTTTGGCAATATCTGGATTACCGAGAATTCCTGCGGCAGTGAGGAACTTTCCCTTCACTGGAAATTGGATTGTGTTATCGACATTGGCATAACCTACATAACGGGCTTCAGCGAAGGCAGGCATAAGATGAGGTTCATTTACTGTAGAGCGAGCACCTAGTTTAAGTTTGCGAATAAAGAATTCGTTAAAGGTGGCGTATGAATCGCGAATATCTGCAGCCGGCAGAGAACCTTTTTCATATTGATCGATATCAATATTAAATTTCTCAATAAATGGTCGAACTTTATTATGTGAAGACGGTCGCTCTTGAAATGCTCCGTATATCTTACTAAATATCTTGTTGGTAAATACCCCTCCAGTCTGTTTTCCCAGAGAAGATTGGTAAAGAAAGCGAATAAACTTATCACCATAAACCTTCTCTATTTCCATACGGTTATGGGCACGGTGCCAAAATGTGATGTCGCTCTGCGAATTACGCGCGTTGTCCATGGGAAATCCTATTGGGGAAATTGAGCAGTCTCTACTATACTCAAAAACATCTTCAAAACAAGGAGCAACCATGTTGAAACTCACTCTAAGCTTCCTCCTTCTGATGACCACTGCAATCTCTTGGGGTCAAGCAGATCGCCTACTTGAAGTTGAACAAAAAACCATCGGTCTCTATCGCGAGATCCTTCCTTCTGTTGTGAACGTCTCTAACATAAAAATTGCTCGCCACCTTTTATACGGAACCGTTGAAGTTCCTCAAGGGGCCGGCTCAGGATTTGTGTGGGACAACCAAGGTCATATCGTCACCAATTTCCATGTGGTAAATGGTGGCAATGAATTCGTCATTACTTTTCAAAATGACCAAAAACAATACTCTGCAAAACTTGTTGGTTCTGAGCCGAAAAAAGATATCGCTGTTCTGAAACTTAAAGAGCTGCCAGCAAAATTAGTTCCGATCAAAGTGGGTGAATCAAAAACGCTTCAAGTTGGACAAATGACCCTCGCGATTGGCTCACCTTTCGGCCTTGACCATACTCTGACGACAGGGATTGTAAGTGCACTTGGAAGAAAGATTGAAGGTTTCGGTGGAGTCAAAATTCATGACATGATTCAAACCGATGCGGCGATTAATATGGGCAACTCAGGTGGACCATTATTGAATTCGAATGGCGCGCTTATTGGTATGAACACCATGATCTTCTCAACTTCT
>JBIKNE010000017.1:0-11936 GCA_044358855.1 Bacteriovoracaceae bacterium
AACTTCCGTCGCGACCAGGAAGATCACGCACGAACATTTTAATGTCGCGTGATTGACCATCATAAACACCAGCGCGAAGGCCTGGTGTAAGGGTGTTGGAATTTGCCAGTGCAGCAGCGGTCAGCAAAACGTAGCAAAGTAAGGCCTTAAACATAAGCGCATCCTTAAAAGAAGTTCAGATGCGATAATGTTAAGGGTTTAAAGAATTTTTCTGGGGAGAAGTGTAAAATTTACAGACCCAAAGTGCGGTCTTTCAGTCAGCAAGCTGCGATTTAAGCAGCTCTTTTAATTGATTTCCGTCGGTTGATGCCAACTTTGTAAACCACTGGTTTTGAGGATAACAAACGGCCGCCACGCCCTCTTGGCAGTGGCCCAAACAACCCGAACGAGTGACTTTTAACTGCTCTTTAAGTCCATTCTCTTTGATCCAAGGTTTAAGCTCATCAACTAGGTGGCTAGCGTTAAGAGGGCCACAACCTGATCCATCAGATTTTGTATTCGTACAGATAAACAGATGAGCCTTAAGGTTTTTGCTGTGCAGATCCAATTTAGGCTCCCGTAATTTGATTGAGTAATGGGCCCGTCAAAGCGATCACACTTGAGCGAGGGAACTTTCCATTGGGCCAAGTACTTGTGAGCTTTGTGAGATCAGTTGATGTTTCTCCCGGATGCTGGACTGATAAGAAGAGTGTTTTTCCATCAGAGGAAAAGAGCGGACCGGTAAATTCGGCATCCATAGGAGCTGATGCCATTTGGATAGGTATACCAGCTGTAGGTCCCTGTCTCATCACAACAAACAGGCCGTTATTGCCAAAATTGAGAAGTGGCCCTTTATGCATATCCCATCCACTCATATCAGTAGTGAACCAAAGATTTCCGCGAGGATCGAAGGCCATGTTATCAGGACAAGCAAAGCCGCCTGCTTCACCGCCAGATAGGAAAGTTTCCGAGGTAAAATTGAGTGAGAGTGGATTGTTGTTTCTTTCACGGATTTTTAAGATTGAGCCATACGGTCTTTGGGCGGCCTTGTTGTTAGTACATGCAACTAACACATCACCTTTATAAGGATCGATCTCAATATCTTCAGGGCGATCAAGTGGAGTAGCACCAACAAGTTTAGCAGCTTCACGGCAATTAATCAGAATCTCTGTTTGATCTTTAAATACTTTCTTTAAACGTGGATCGGAGTGCACCAACGGAATCCAAATGCCTTTAGTTATATTGGCCACGTATAGAGTCCCTTCTTCTAAGGAACCTTTATTCTTGGCGATAAATTTATACAAATGTTCATCAGCAGCATCATCTCCGCTATAGACAACAGGACGTCCATCACGAGCAAGACGAACGGTGGCACATTCATGAGCAAATCGACCAAGGCCAATATGTTTTTTAGCACTTCCTGTTTTGGGGTCAACTTCAACCACCCAGCCGTAGTGTTCTGGTGGATGATTATAGAAGTTATCCCATTTCAAATATTCTGCAGGAGTGTGTGTGCCTGTTTTGCGATCTGTTTCTCCATAGAAACCATCGTAGTTTTCTTCGCAAGTGAGTAACGTGCCCCAGGGTGTTCTTCCACCAGCACAGTTCGCTAGAGTTCCAACGGCTTCTGATTTACCCAAAATAGTTTTACCACCACTAAACGGAATGATTGTTTTGCCAGTGACTCGACGATTGTAGACCGAACCAATGACGGGTCTCCATCCTTCACTCGTCTGACGAATTTCTACTAAGCTTCCACCAACCATTTCCATTTCTTGATCAACGATTTCTTTGGTGCGCTCAGGTTTAGAGGAAAGCAGTGGAGTAAGGTATTCATGATTGACCCACATGATGCCGTGATCGGGACCTGTGAGTTGAAAGAATTGGATGTAGTCATTATTAGCGCCAAATTTTATCTTTCGTCCTAGTTCATCACCCTCAGAGAGGATGGTTTGCCACGAGAGTCCAGGTGCTGTGAGTAAGCGATCCTGAAAGTCGGGAGAAATACCTTTGAGGCTTGGAGTCACAAAGCTAGAAGTTTGAAACGGGTTGCGGGCCAGCACTCCAGTGGGGATCTGCCAAATGGCACTTGAGACGCCCATAATTTTTAAGAAATCGCGACGTGAAAACGACATGGCCTCTCCTTATTTGCTGAACATGATATACTTAAGCGGATGGAACTCAAACCCCCGCTTCTTATATACGATGCTCAATGCCCACTGTGTTTGAGGTTTAAGCAAAGTTTAGAGCGCTTAGATGGAAATGGGCGTCTAAGCTACGTTTCACTCGAGCAAACTGAGATATTTCAACAGTTTCCTCAATTAAATCCTGAGGCTTGTGCAGCGCGAGTACATTACCTGCGTGAAGATGGGGTCATTTTGACGGGTGGCGAGGTTATAACTGAACTACTTAAGCATTATCCAGGCATTGGAAAAATCGCCTGGTTGCTAGAAACGGATGTGGGTAAAAAAACTGTCGAGTTCTTTTACCAACAGGTTGAGAACGTCCGCCAAAAAATGAAGGCGGACGAAGAGTCATGCGGCACTTGTAAAAAATCCTAAAACAGCGCCCCAGCAATTTCTTGAATCGCAGTCGCTTTACCCATTGAATAAAAATGCAAGCAAGGAACATTGTATTTGATCAGTTCTTTAGACTGAGCAATTGACCACTACACACCCACCTGACGAACGGCCTTATCGTCTTTACACTTTTCAACTGCATCAGCGAGATCTTCTGGAATATCGATATGGAAGCGACTCGCGAGCATTTGAATTTGTTTTTTGCTAGTTAATGGTTTGAGTCCTGGAATCACTGGAACGTTAATTCCCTCAGCTCTACAGCGCTCAACAAAGGAGAGGTATTTTTTATTATCAAAGAACATCTGAGTGACGATGTAATTTGCTCCTAGTTCGACTTTGTGTTTGAGCCATTTAAAGTCAGTCGTTAGATTGGCCGCTTCGAAATGTTTTTCTGGATATCCTGCTACTCCGATACAAAAGTTAGTAGGAATGGCATTTTCTAAATCTTCATCGATATAGTGACCGCTGTTCATTGCTTTGATTTGATGAACCAAATCACTGGCAAAGGCATGGCCACCTGGAGTGGGCTCAAAATCATTTTGGCCTTTGATTGAGTCTCCTCTTAAGGCCAAGACATTTTCAATTCCAAGATAATTTAGATCGATAAGTGCATACTCAGTTTCTTCGCGAGTGAATCCGCCGCAAATGATGTGGGGGACAGTATCCACCGCGTATTTGTGCATAAGAGCAGCACAAATTGCTACGGTGCCTGGGCGTTTACGAATACTTTTTTGCTCTAACAAACCAGCGCTGCGTTTTTTAAGAATGAATTCTTCACGATGATAAGTGACGTCAATGAACTTGGGCTTAAACTCCATCAATGGCGCAATATTATCAAAAAGTGTTTGAATACTTTGCCCGGCGTGAGGAGGGAGTATTTCAAATGAAAAAAGACATGATTTAGCATTATTGATATGGTCTACAACTTTCATATTTCCCTCAGAGCAAATTAGCCGAAAGCCATGAACGAGCTTCAGTCTCAGTCATTCCTTTGCGACGTGCATAGTCTTTTAATTGATCTTCTTGAATTTTTCCAACATTAAAATATCGGGCCTCTGGGTGGGCAAAGTACCAACCACTCACCGAAGCTGTTGGGGTCATCGCCATTGAATGAGTCAGCTTTACTCCGATATTGGCTTCAGCATCTAAAAGCTGAAATAACTTTTTCTTTTCGGTGTGATCCGGACAAGCCGAATAACCTGGAGCAGGACGGATACCTTGATATTTTTCTTTTACAAGGTCTTCGTGAGAGAGATTCTCAAGAGCAGCATAACCCCAGAATTCTTTTCTCAGACGCAAATGCATCCATTCAGCGGTGGCTTCGGCTAAGCGATCTGCGAGAGCACGGATAAGAATTCCTTGATAGTCATCTTGGTCTTGGTCGTATTTTTTGCACAGCTCTTCTAGGCCAATACCGGCCGTGACACAGAATGCGCCCATGAAGTCATCTTTAGGGGCGACAAAGTCAGCAAGACATGAATTTGGCGAAGCTGCATCCTGCATTTGGCGCTGAGTGCGTAACATATTAAGTGTCACAAGAGTACGCGAGCGATCTTCTGTGAAGTGGGGGTGGCTGCCATGCTTATCGCAAGGAACATTTTTATGATCCCAAGCATGGATTGCGATGTCGTCACCCGCACCCGTGGCCGGGAAGATTCCGTAAACAGCATTTGCCTTAAGCGCTTTAGTTCGACAGAGATCATCGAGCATCTTTTGAGCATCGTTAAAGAGCTTGGTGGCTTCAACACCCATCTCTGCATCTTTAAGAATCTTGGGATAAGAGCCCTTGAGACGCCAGGTGTGAAAGAATGGAGTCCAGTCGATAAAGGTGCGTAGTGTTTCAAGAGGAATATCTTTAATGACATGCACACCGAGTTGACTCGGCTTGACTGGCTTCTGAGTATCCCAATTGAGACGTACACGATTGGCGCGCGCATCTTCGAGCGAGAGCCATCTTTCTTCTTTTTGTTGAGCAAGATGATGGTCACGCATCTCAGCGTATTCTGCATTAATTTCTTTAACAAAAATTTCTCGAGCTTTTTCTGTTTTAAGCTTTTCGGCAACAGGCACTGAGCGCGAAGCATCCGCTACGTGAACAACCACGCCGTTGAATGAAGGAGCAATTTTAACTGCAGTGTGAAGACGTGAGGTCGTCGCTCCACCAATCAAAAGTGGCACTTTAAAACCAGTGCGCTCCATTTCTTTTGCAACGTGAATCATTTCATCCAGGCTTGGAGTGATAAGACCTGAGAGGCCAATCATATCGACTTCTTGCTTCTTCGCCTCTTCAAGAATCTTCTCGCATGGAACCATGACTCCTAAATCGATGACGTCCCAATTATTACAGGCGAGCACAACACCCACGATATTTTTCCCGATATCGTGAACGTCACCTTTAACAGTGGCGAGAAGAATCTTTCCTTGTTTCTGAGCTTTCTGTCCGGCCTGCTCTTTCTCGATGAAAGGTTGCAAATAGGCGACCGCTTTCTTCATCACGCGAGCACTCTTCACCACTTGTGGCAGGAACATCTTTCCTGCACCGAAAAGATCACCCACGATGCTCATGCCATCCATCAAAGGACCTTCGATGACATGGAGGGGTTTTGGATATTTCTGGCGTGCTTCTTCAGCATCCACTTCGGCAAAATCAGCAATGCCTTTAACAAGTGAATGAGCGAGACGCTCTTCAACGGGAAGTGAGCGCCACGCGAGATCTTCGACCTTGGCAGCTCCTTTTGTTGCTGTCATGCCTTGAGCAAAAGTAATGACTCTCTCTGTGGCATCTTCGCGGCGATTAAGGAGCACATCTTCAATACGCTCAAGCATGTCTTTGGGAATATCGTCGTAAATCGGCAATGCACCTGCGTTTACGATACCCATGTCCAGGCCTTCACGTACGGCATGGAATAAGAATGCCGAGTGAATGGCCTCACGAAGAACGTTATTACCTCTGAACGAGAAGGATACGTTTGAAATACCACCGCTGGTGCGAACATACGGAAGATTGGTTTTAATCCAGCGAACAGCTTTGAAGAAATCAATCGCGTAATTTGCGTGCTCTTCCATGCCGGTACCGACCGTTAATACGTTCGGATCAAAAATAATATCTTCAGGTGGGAAGTCGGCTTTTTCAGTTAATAACTTATAAGCTCGGTCACAAATTTGAATGCGCTTCTCATATGTATCGGCCTGACCTTTTTCATCAAAGGCCATAATGACTACAGCAGCGCCATACTGACGAACAAGTTTTGCGCGTTCAATAAAGAGCGCCTCACCGTCTTTCAATGAGAGTGAGTTAACAACACACTTGCCTTGCACTCGTTTGAGACCTGCTTCTAGTACTGACCATTTCGAGCTATCGATCATGACAGGCACACGTGCGATATCGGGTTCAGCCGCAATCAGATTAAGAAAATCTACCATGACTTTCTCTGATTCAATCATGCCGTCATCAAAGTTAATATCAATCAACTGGGCACCATTCTCAACTTGCTCACGCGCCACTTTCAGCGCGTCTTCCATGCGATTCTCTTGAATCATTTTTTTGAAGACGATGGAGCCAGTGACGTTGGTACGCTCACCTACGTTAATGAAGTTTGAACCAGGGAAAAGTGTCAGTGGCTCAAGGCCTGACCATTTAGGAATAAATTCTTTTTTGGGAAGGGGGCGAGGAGGTGCACTGGCCGCGGCATCCGCTATCGCGCGGATGTGTGAATCAGTTGTGCCACAACAGCCGCCGACGATGTTGAGCCACTTGTTTTGCATGAACTCATTGACGATCTTTGCTGTGTACGCCGGAGTTTCGTCGTATTGACCAAACTGATTCGGAAGTCCTGCGTTGGGATAAATAGAAACATGGAACGGTGATTTAGCAGCGAGCACTTCCACATAGGGACGCATAAGTTCAGCGCCGAGGGCACAGTTAAGGCCAATCGACATAAGCGGAAGATGAGATACTGAATACAGGAACGCCTCTACCGTCTGGCCAGAGAGAGTACGGCCAGATTGATCGGTGATCGTTCCAGAAACCATAATAGGCAATGGCTCTTGCTTGGTTTCTTTGAAATATTCACTAATCGCAAAGAGCGCTGCTTTGGCATTCAATGTATCAAAAATTGTTTCGACTAAAAGAATATCAACGCCGCCTTCAACGAGAGCAGCGATTTGTTCTTTGTATGCATCTTTGAGTTCATCAAAATCAACGGCTCGAAATCCAGGATTGTTCACATCAGGAGAGAGTGATGCGGTTTTAGTGGTGGGGCCAATTGAGCCTGCGACGAAGCGTGGTTTAGCAGGATTTTTTTTGGTGAACTCGTCACACAAAGCTCGTGCCTGCTGAGCAGATACTCTGTTAATCTCGTCACAGAGATCTTCCATCTCATAATCGGCCATGGAAATTTTTTGCGCACTAAAAGTATTCGTCTCTAAAATGTCAGCGCCGGCCTCAAGATATTTACGATGAATTTCTGTTATGACATCAGGGCGAGTAAGAACCAAAAGATCATTATTGCCTTTCAGTGGTCGCGGAAAATCTTTGAAACGTGTCCCGCGATAATCTTCCTCAGTGAGATTATATCTTTGAATCATCGTACCCATAGCGCCATCGAGAACGAGTACGCGTTTGGCCAGTTCGTTAAATACGTTTGGGGTCACTCTAGCTCTCCTGGGAATTGAGGGTGTAGAGTATTATTTATTTAGAATTCTTACAAGCGTATTCTTGAAATTTCCGTAACTTAACAAATTCTGTTGAGGGAAGCGCCCCCCTCATAGAGATGGGCGCTTCTTTTTGACTGTGCGGGTGGGGCTGGATTGCGTGACCATTTGGCGGACAACGCGCTGGATTCCATCACCCGGAACGGAAACCAGTTTGCCACCACTGGCCAGGAAGAACTTTTTTATCGAGATCGGTTTGATCATCAAGACCTCCTGGTCGATTAGCTACACACCTAATATGTGTACGAATCAGCAAACCACAAGGTTAGGACATCAAATAAAATCCAAGGATAAAAAATAAAAATGCTGTGGTGAGATAACGATTCGGAAGTTTCTTTTCCCAAATACATTCTAATAGCGAAACCCAAACTGGACCTGTTATTGCGACCGCAGTTAGTGAGGCAACGTGAGCATATTTAAGCGCTGTCAAATAAAGTGAGAGAGAAATAAATGTTCCACATACACAAGCGATGATGACGAGGAATTTCTCTCTTGGTTTCATCACAGCTATATCTCTGACGACTTGAACCAATCCTTTTGGACGAATGATCAGAAAACCAAGCATCGCTCCCGCACATCGAATGAGATTAACTTGCATGGTTTCCATAGCTGGAGTGAGTTCGTAGGCCTGTCTTGTCAGCATCACACCGATGGCGTCGAGAGCAATACCTGCAAAAGCCCACATAAAACTGCGCAGATCCCAATGGCCAGTAAGTTTATTTCTTTCAAGTAGAAAAACACCCAAACAAGCCACCATGCATAGAACAGCTAGAGTCTGGGAAGTGTTAAAAGTCTGCGAGAGAAAAAACCAGCCGTAGACACCCAGAAGTAGCGGCTGAAAACTAAAAAGCACCAGCGAACGACCTGCTCCCAAAGTCGTGTAGGCCCTAAAAAGAAAGAGATCACCAATGCATAGGCCAATAAAGCCACTTAACATGAGGAAACTAAAGGCCGTCACAGATATGGGGGTGAGTCCCGTATAACAGGTAGCTGCACCAAAGAGTAAAATAGCGATGGCGACCTTAACTTGATTGATCCACCAAGCTGAAAACTTCTTGGCATAGACTGAGAATACTAGACTGGCCGTACTAAAAAAGAGATTGGCCGCGAGGGCCAAGATATAGACAGAAAATGAACTCATGGGACAACCACTCCGGATGAACATAGGATAACATTATGAAAAACATTGTGGCATCGGTTTTAACAGCGATCGGTTTAAGTAGTCAGGAGGCGAATATGTCATCAGAAAAGGATCCCTATAAAGAGAAGCTTGACCCTGAACAATACCGCATATGCCGATTAGGCGGCACCGAATCTCCTTTTTCAGGGAAATACAATAAGCACTATGAAAAGGGCACCTATGTATGTGTGGCCTGTGGACAAGATTTGTTTGCTTCAACAACAAAATTCGACAGTGGCTCAGGCTGGCCAAGCTTTGCCGATGTGATGGACTCAAAGCACGTCAAATTGATTGATGATTATGCTTTTAACATGCATCGAGTAGAGGTGCGTTGTGGGAAATGCGATTCGCACTTAGGTCATGTTTTTGATGATGGCCCTAAGCCTTCGGGTAAACGCTGGTGTATTAATTCTGTCGCCCTCGACTTTAAGCCTTCTAAATAGCTGTCTAAATGTCTATTTTAGGAATTCCCCCTGAAAAAGTTACACTTTTTCTCAGGTGAACGTATTTTAACGGTATACCTGGCCATCCAAAAAATTCGGAGGTGGCCATGAAACGTTTAACTACAATTGTCGCAGGCTTATTGATCGCTGCTTCAGCTGGAGCGCAGTCATACATGGTTCGCTCTAATGGCGTCGTTTATAACGTCGACCAAGACGGGCTTCTATATAATAACAATCAATTTATCCTGCCTTATATGATTTCCGTTAAAGGTGGGATGTTTTATGTCAGCGATAAGCGTGTCATTACCACGATCGATGAGCGTGGATTCTTCTATCGTCTCGATCCAATAGAGTTCGAAGCACCTAAAAAAGTTAAATTTTCAGGTTATAACTACTTTGCTGAATCAGACGGCACCATTTGGTCTTTTGATCGCCAAGGTATGCTCTATAAAGGCGAAAGCAATCGTGACTACCGCAAGCCGATAGTGACTGGTGGTACGTACTTTGTTGTTGAGGGCGGTCGCCGCGAACCGGCCAAATTAGTTGTGATAACTGATCGTGGTCAAGTTGTTGAGGTCGTTGTTCCTGAGCTAGATCCTGCTAAAATTTCAAATGGTGGTAACAACTGGTTTACCGATTCAAATGGTGGAGTCTTCACGGTTTCGCGTGAAGGTTTTGTTTATAGCAAGACAGAGCTAACAGGACGCATGAGCACCATTACGACAAAGGGTGGCGTATTTTTTGTCGCCCTCGGCAAGCTCTATACTATTGCTGAAGACGGAGTAATTTCTGATCGGGGCCCAGTTAGCAATTTTGGCAACATCTCGAAAACCGGTCATAACTACTTTTTGACCCAGGATGCTAAGCTTTTCACCATCGATAAAAATGGTGAAGTGTCGGATCGCACAACTGCTCAAGATGTATCAAATATAACGCTCACGACTTTCTAAGCTAAGCCGTCTTGAGTTATAATAGGGAGCAACAGGAAGATGCTCCCTATGTCGACAGATTCACCGCTCTATATTGAAGAAAGCCACGGTTATCGCGTTGAGGTGAAAACTCAATTCGATTTCACTCGCTCAAATCCATTGCAGGGTCAGTTTCTTTTCCAATACACCGTTACCATTAAAAACATCCGTGGAGTTCACGCCCAGCTTCTCACTCGTACTTGGCATATCCAAGATGCTAAAGGCGAAGTCCGCCAAGTAAAGGGGCCGGGAGTGGTTGGGCATACACCGCATTTTAAATCGGGTGAAGCTTTTGAGTACGCGAGTTTTTGTCCGTTGCCGACTCTCACAGGAAAAATGTGGGGACATTTTGAGATGCTAGGTGTGAATGGTGAGACTTTTGAAATCACCACACCGGTTTTCCGCTTTCAGGTTCCTGACGATCTTATCGATCGTTACTAATTGCCTAATCCCGAGAAAAGTTTTGCGAGTTGAGCCAGATCGTTTTTGACGTCTTCGCGAATTTCATTCTCGCTGAATGTTTGAAAATCTTTATTGGCCAAAAGTTTTGCCATCAATTCCAAACGATGCAGTAGATTTTTGATGTCATGCAATTGATGATCACTCATTCTACTAACCTCGTAGTTAAATTGATTGGACCCCATTCAAGAGTGATAGTATCCCATGGGGCAAGTGGCCCGACACCCTGGGGAGTTCCGGTGAATACTAAGTCACCATCGCAAAGAGGGAAAAACTCATTAGCGTGAAGTATTGCCTGATCAGGAGAAAAGAGAGCCTCTTTTAAAGACGCTTCCTGGCGAATCTCGCCATTCACTTTCAAACGAAAGGGGGCTTCTCGCCAATCTGCAAAATCACGCTGTCCTACTAGTGGAGCGATCAGAGCACTATGCTTAAAGCTTTTGCTGATCTCCCAAGGGTGACCTTTTGTTTTGAGCTCTTTTTGTAAATCTCTTAAGGTGAGATCAAGGCCCAGACCCACAGCGATGACATTTTTTTTGTAAAGCTTAAGCACGACTTCACATTCATGATGAATCGTTCCGCGACTCCAAGGAAGTTGCAGAGATCCTTTGTCTTTGAGTTCAGTTAAGCATGACGGTGGTTTAAGAAATAGCACTGGCTTTTCAGGCAGAGCTTCTTTCATCTCTTCGGCATGGGCCTTATAGTTTTTTCCAAGACAGATAATTTTATCCATTGTTCTCTACCTTTTTAGCTCTGCAAATAGCCATTCACGAACTTCACCTCGGCGAATTTTACCTAATTCGGTACGAGGAAATGAATCTAAAACTTTGATGCCCTTGATTTTTTGATGGGGCAAAAGGCCCTGATTCATCTGTTCGATATTTATATTGTTTTCACTTACGCACCATAGTTCAAAGCCATCTCGATCATTAGAAATCGGGATAACGACTAATGGTGTACTCAATAGATTTAAAAGAGATTGTTCGAGTGCGGTTATATCTACTTTCTCGCCACGAATTTTAATTATTGAATCTAATCGGCCCTTCACAGCTAGATAATCCCCACTTATTTCGGCTCGATCTTGTGTTCCCCACCAAATGTCTTGGCGCTCTTCATATAGAAAATTTCCATTTTCAAGTTGGGCCATGCCCGTAAAAAGAGCAGCGCCTGAAATCCAAAGTCGCTCGTCACTATCAACTTTCAACTGTGCGTGAGAGAGAATTTTAAAGCGAGCGTCAGTGGGATGAGTCGCAGTAGCCACTTGCGAGGCAAATTCAGTTAGGCCGTAAGACGGGAGCACTGGCCATCCCAACTCAAGGGCGGATAGGCGCAAATTTTCGTCTAGGCGATCTCCGCCTAGAATAACCCCAAGCAGGCTAGGCGGCGGAGTGAGTTTATTTTTCACAACATCATGTAACTGAGTCGGTACAAGAGATAACCAGTGACCAGACCATGCTTCACTGGCAACTTGCTCCGGCCGCCAGCGTTCATTTTGTAGAGAGATAACTTTTTGTCCGAGTAAGTGTGCACGGGCAATTATTCCCAGGCCACCCACGTGAGCGAGCGGAAGTGAGAGACCCCAGCTCTGCTTGTTTTGAATTGAGAGATGCTGATT
>JBIKNE010000366.1:0-3216 GCA_044358855.1 Bacteriovoracaceae bacterium
ATTTATATCGCTTACTTCGGCTGGTACCGCACACGGAGTGTTAAATGAAGGCAAGAGTCGCAATCGGAATTGATATTGGTGGTACTAACACAAAGCTCGCGCTCGTCACGCACGATGGCTCGGTTCGTGGTTCACGTACTTTTAAAACGCAAGAGCACCAGGATTTTGCTGATTACTTGAAAGAGCTCGTGCGCCATATTCACGAGTTGATCGATTTGAAAAAAACCACCTCGTTGGCGGACATTCCTATTGCCGGTATCGGCGTAGGAGCTCCTAACGCTAACTGGAATAATGGCCATATTGTCAGCCCCGTGAATTTAAAATGGGGTCGAGTTGATCTTGCTCATCAATTAGAAGCAGCAGTGGGTTTACCTGTTGAGCTGGATAACGATGCCAATACCGCTGCCATCGGCGAAGCACTCTTTGGAGTCGCCAAAGGTGTGCGCGATTTCACCATGGTCACCCTTGGAACTGGCGTGGGGACGGGGATATTTGCTGAAGGGCAAATCATTCGTTCTGAAAATGGTAAGGCCGGTGAAGGCGGACATATTGTCATCGAACCAAAAGGTCGCCAATGCGCCTGTGGAGGCGTTGGGCATTTAGAAATTTATGCCTCATCTCCTGGTGTCGAGATGACTGCCAGTGAAATTTTTGGCCGTCCTGTCACCGCTAAAGAGGTCAGTGAGCTCGCGAAAAAAGGCGATAAAAAAGCTGAACAAGTTGTCGAGATGACCGCTGAGTGGTTAGGTCTGGGTCTCTCAACTATGGCCGCTGTTTTGAATCCATCACTTTTCGTGTTGGCCGGCGGAGTTTCACAAATTTCTGAAGATTTTGAAAAACGCGTCCAGCACTGGCTTGATCACTATGCCTTTAAAGGCATTCGTCATGAAGCGCGTGTGAAAACAACATCCACCAACCAAGAAACCGGATCGGTTCTTGGTGCGGCGGCGTTGATTTTACATGGGAAGAATTAGGCGGCTTGTTTTTTTGCAAGTGTGGCAAGCACTTCGTTGAGTGCTCGCACCACTTGCTGGCATTCTTCTGCCGTCAGCTTATTATGGAACGGCAATGCGAAGGTGCGGTTTTGCACTTCATCTGTTACGGGCACATGAACATTTTGTTTGGCAACAATGTCTTTTAAAAATGCCTGGGTATGAATGCCACTAAAGTAGGCACGGGCAGGGATGCCTTTCTCCGCCAACCCTGAGATTACATCATCGCGATGGTAAGGCGCTTTGAGTTTCACGACATACACAAACCAGCTCATGCTCACATCAGGTGAGATATAGGGTGTCTCAAGCGCGGGATGATTAGCAAGAAGGGCAGTGTAAACGCGTGCAACTTGATCGCGCTGTTCGAGGAAACTCTCCAGGCGTTTAAGTTGTGAGAGTCCCAGGGCGGCACTCATTTCATCGAGACGGAAGTTATAACCGACCCATTTATGCTCGAGCCACTGACTCATTTCTTCACGGCCTTGGTTACGAAGCCCGCGACAGATTTTGGCGACTTCATCGTCATTAGTCACAATCATGCCACCTTCACCGGTGGTCATTTGTTTGTTGGGGTAAAAAGCAAAGCAGCCAGCATCACCTTGAGCGCCCATGCGTTTACCTTTGTATTTACCGCCAATCGCTTCACAGCAGTCATCGACTACTTTGAGTTTATGCTTTTTCGAGAAAGCATCGATTTTATCCCAATCCGCTGGATGACCGAAGACATCGACGACGACCATGGCCTTTGTTTTTTTAGTTATTTTCTTTTCAGCACTCTTAACATCAAAGCAGAATGTTTTAGGGTCACAGTCGACAAAAATAGGAGTGGCACCGACATAGAGGATGCAATTAACTGATGCCACAAAAGTGTATGAAGGAACGAGGACTTCATCGCCTGGGCCAATACCAAGAGCGAGCATAATAAGATGAAGACCAGATGTGCCAGAGTTCACCGCGATAGCGTGTTTCACTCCGCAATATTGTTCCATCGCTTTTTCAAATTCTTTGACTTTGGGACCCAAGGCAAGATGGCCTGATTTTAAAACTTCGACGACTGCATCGATGTCTGATTGTTCAAGATCGGCGCTCGCCATCGGAATAGGTTTCGTGCTCATGCAGCTTCCTTTTTTGTTCCTTGGAACTTAGTCATTGAGGCATCTTGCGAGTGATTAACTCCCTCGCGGAAGAATACTTTTTTTACTGTTTGAAAGAGAATTTTAATATCAAGAGCGAGGGATTGGTTCTCGACATACCAGATATCGAGTTTGAATTTTTCTTCCCAACTAATGGCATTGCGACCATTAACTTGGGCATGGCCAGTGATGCCAGGGAGCACATCATGACGGCGTTTTTGTTCTTCATTATAAAGCGGCAAGTAGTCCATCAAGAGCGGGCGAGGTCCTACCAGGTTCATTTCACCTTTGAGGACATTCCAGAATTCAGGCAACTCATCGAGACTTGAATTGCGCATAAAATGCCCCAGACGAGTCACGCGTTGAGCTTCGGGGAGAGACTCATCCGCCAGCATGGTACGGAATTTTATCAAGAGAAATGGTTTGCCATTCCTCCCTGGACGAACTTGCTTGAACAAGACCGGTGAACCCATTTTAAAATAAACTAAAACATAGAGCGCGAGCATAACGGGAGACAGCACAAGGATTGCTGTCAAAGCAAGCGTGCGATTAAAGAGGATGTTAACGACATTCTTCAAGCAGCGATCTCCGTAAACTCTGGACGTTCACGTTTATGCTCTTCCACCAATTGGCGCAAGAGGCGAACAGCTGTGATATTATTGTTGAGAGCAAGCTCACACATAATTTCGATTTTTTGTATCAGGGCCTCAGGACTAATTTTTGTGCTGAAAGCATCTCCGCGTGGCAGCACAACGATATCTTTATGATGAGTTTGCACTTCATCGCCACATAGGTAGAGCTCTTCATAAAGCTTTTCACCTGGGCGAATGCCAGTAAAAATAATAGGTACTTCGGTTTCCGTCTTACCCATAAGGGTCATAATTTTTTTAGCGATATCGACAATCATGATAGGTTCACCCATCTTGAGCACATTAATGTCGCCAGGATTTGACACTCGAGAAGCTTCCAGTACGAGGCTCACTGCTTCGGGAATAGTCATAAAATAGCGTTGCATTCGTGGATCGGTAATTGTCACCGGACCACCATTACGTACTTGCTGCTTTAAGAGAGGGATAAACGAGCCCGATGAA
>JBIKNE010000369.1:0-3199 GCA_044358855.1 Bacteriovoracaceae bacterium
CTAAGGGGACAGGATTTAAAATGATCTTGCGGATTTTAAGGCCTTTTTTGATCCCTAAATCTGTACCTGAGTAGCGCAGCATAACTTCTTGCCGTCGCCAGAGTGCCCATTGCTGGTAGGGATTTTCTTCCGGAATACGGCGTAAGCCCACTTTTGCTCGCGTCCATTGCAACTGACGAGGTGGATGAAGACCTGCAATCGATTGGGGATCATGCCATGAAAGACCCAAGGTCTCCATCGTCCACATCTCTCCCTCTTCTTCGATCACAAGTTCCCAATTAAGTTGGCGAGATTTGCTCAGTAAATATCCTAAGGGCGAAGGATGAATCGCCAAATCACTGGGCATCAGACCGGTTCTTCCTTCCCACGCCTCTTCCAACGACAATACCGGATGATCAGGCCGTGTGCGATAAATTTGGATCCAAGGATCATGCCGATGAGAAGTAAGCGCAAAACGATGGGCGGTCGGTGCGAGCCACCACGCTTCCCATTGTAAACGAGGTTTCAAATCGCCATGAGATTCAATCACCACCACCCAAGAAGATCGCGAGCGACATTTTAGTTTATCTAGAACAGCATCTAATTGAGGGCCAGTCGCGAGATAAATAAAATAAACATCTACTTCCGGCAACTCTGTTGAAGGTGATGAAAAATCAGCTTCAATCCAAATATTACGCGGTGGCGTCTGGGATCTGGTGGCGGCGCGCGCTTCTTCCAGGCGCTCCGGCACCATTTCAATACCAAAAGATTTCGCATCACTAAATAACCACGTCCATAATAAGCACGTGCGTCCTACTCCACAGCCGATATCACACCATGAGCGGGCACCTTGTTGATAGAGCCAGGGCATGAGTTCTAATAAATCATGATAGGAGGTATAAAGGGCCTCAGGTGTCACCCCTTGAAGATAGAGAACCTCTGCTCCCTCACGAGGCACGTCGGTGATAGGACGCAGTTTAAAAAACTGATCCAATTTGGCCACCGACTGATGGCGAATAAATAACTCTTTTTGTTGCCAATCATTCAAAACAAAATACCCGAGTTCTTTTGTCGACATGTGTTTTTCAATTGCCGCCATTTTTTCATCGCAGTAAAGAGTTTGTCGAGTGAGATTGCCATGGCACAATGGCCATTATGAGGTGGCTTTTTTCACTCCTTTTATTACTTCTTCCCTTTCTCACCCAGGCCGTGACAGTGGCGGTGATTGATACCGGCTTTGATCTCGATAATGAGGTTCTTAAGCCTCGCATCAAACTAGGTGAAACTGACGAAGAAGGTGCGATCGCACTCCCTGGTTTTACCGGTTGGTCATTTCAAGACAATACACATCTCAAATCTGCTGTACTTCCGAATGATGTGCTACAAGAAGTACTCCTCTATCGCACACTCAAGGCGCAGGCCCATCAACAAGGTCTCAATGGCAATGAGCGCACCTGGTTAGAGCGCAAAGCTCAAGACAAAACATTTAAAGAAAACTTACGTCTCTTTAAAAAACACGCGCATGGAACTTTAGTTACAGGGATTCTTTTAAAAGATGCTCCAGGGATTGAAGTCTTTCCTGTGAGAGGTTTAGGCATAGATGTTCCCACCTTAATCGTAGAATCAGAAGCGATTCCCACATCTCCTATCTTGCGCCACTCGGAAGCAGAATTTTTGAGGCAAATTAAACTTTCTGAAGAACGTAGTATTCAAAAAATGCGCAAAATGCTCGCCTGGATTCATCTACATAAAATCCGCGTAGTGAACGGCTCCTATGGTGTGAGTCAAAAACATATCTTGCGGCGCTTTGCTGAACTCCATAAAGAGATCACGGGACTCGACCTTGATCCCATCAAACTACGAGATGTGGTGAATGGCTATTTTGATTCTCTCTATCATCGAGCGGAAAAAATTCTGGCACGCTATCCCGATACCCTCTACATTTTTTCAGCAGGAAACTCTGGGCAAAACAATGATGAAAACCACCACTTCCCCTCTCGTATTCGCCGCGATCATTTATTAAGCGTGGCGGCTTTAAACGGCGATCGCTTGGCGCATTTTTCTAATTGGGGCGAACAGCATGTGGATATAGCCGCTCCAGGCGTCGGCGTGCTCTCACTGATCCCATCGGTCTATGCACAAGGGACAGGACTCACCCAAACACCTGCTTCAGGCACCAGTATGGCCGCCCCCAGTGTCGCTAACTTGGCGGCTCGCTGTTTAGAGATAAATGAGAAGCTTAAAGCAAGTGATCTCAAAAAATTGTTAATTGAAACAGGCCAAGAATTAACTGAACTCAAAGGCAAAATTTTAAGTGCCAGAACCGTTCATGCTGGACGGGCACTCAAGGCAGCACAACTCTCACGTGAAATGCCACTGGATGAAGCGATCAAATTATCGATGAGTGACTTGATTGCGACACCTACTCTTCCTACCCCTGTGTCAGCACAATCTAAAATGAGTGCTCCTATTCTGGCGGAAGACTTAGATGATCCTGAAGAAGTTATTCCCAGTGAATCGTCTTCTTTATTGCCGGATCCAGCGACAAAAATACCGGACACGTTAGTGCTGCCTCCTCCAACATCTTCAACTGCTCCGCCGACAGAGTCTGCCCCTGAAGCTTCACCGTCACCTTAATCTCGGCCACTTTTCGTGGTGAGGCCTGCATGATCTTTTCTACTGCACAGGAGGTGCCTTCAATTTTTATCTGATGAGTGCGGGCGCGAATGCCCATGATAGTCAACATACAACTCGCAAGTGAGCTTGCTAAAAGATCTGTGGGAGAAAATGCTTCTCCTTGGCCCTGATTATCTTTCGGGGCATCGGTTAAAATTTTGGTACCAGAATCCAAATGCACAGCTTCTGTACGTAAATTCCCTAGATAGCTCACCTGCATTTTTGTCATAAAAAACCCCTTGCCCCAAAGCTTAACTCTGGGACAAGGGGCCGGTCAAACCGAAGCTCACTTCTGGGAGGAAGAAAAGCCTTTGGTTTAATTGATACTAATCTTACGAGTCACCACTTCAGTTTTTGGAATGGTGATTTCTAACACACCGTCCGTAAACTTTGCGCTGACCGCTTGCTCATTGATGCCCTCTGGCAAACTAAAGGCGCGGTGAAATTTTCCAAAGCGACGCTCTTGACGCAAAACTTTGTCTTTTTCACCCCAAGTGTTAGCCTCTCGAGTACCTGATACATGCAAATGACGCTCTTTTAACTC
>JBIKNE010000368.1:0-3199 GCA_044358855.1 Bacteriovoracaceae bacterium
GTCGTCTGCCAGCACCAGATGGCCAAGAGTTCAAAGGAATACAAAGCTTAGTGGCTAAAAAGATGACGATACCGGTAGCGATCAGTCTGCCTCATCTCTATATCTGTTATACCGCCGAAGATAGTCCCGCACTAAAGAGTTATCGCGAAGACCAAAAAGAAATGATCTCGAGTTATGCGCTCTATTCCAAAGAAATTTAGAGCGAGCTTTTGGTTTTTGTAGAACCCAAGGTAAAGCCCGCATCCAAGGTGAACTGAGCAGTATTGTTAACCATCGTCTTGGTGAGGTTACCGATATGCTTCAGGTTCTGCTTCCCTAAGAAGCCCATGGCGAAAGTCTCTGCCATACAAGCAAAACTCTCATTCGTATCGAGCGGGAACAATGGCGTTACGATTGATTGCAAATGGGGAAGTTTGGCTACTCCACCTAAGCAGTAAGTCACATCTGGGCGCTCAATTTTGAGTCGAGCCAGAACATCTGGTTTGATATTCGCTGGAACGGCGACATCAACCACTACCGCGTTTTTGGTAAAATGCTGAGGTTCAAGAAACCCAGTTCCGCTGCTAGCACCAGTAATAATAATCTCACATGAGCGAAGAGCGGCTACGTTGTCAGTAATCTGGATGAGATCGCGTTGTTCTTCAGTGTTTAGCCAATCGATAAGGGCTTTGTCAGAGTTAAGCACATCGCCAGTCAAACGCTCACTTAAGCGTTGATTAAAGTCAGAAGACTCAAGTGAATCGAGCGACTCTTTAAGAATTGTGCGAACCACACCTAGTAGTTTGGGACTTTTCTCAATAGGTGAATGGTGAATCAAGACTAAGCGTGAGGCCTTGTCGGCCATAATCATAGCGGCGACGGATATAATATTACCGGCTGCACCGACTAACCCAACTGACGAGGTTGCGATGTTAATATCTTTGTTTCTTGCTTCACGTAGAGCCGCTTGAATCGCCAGTTCAATAGTAAATGAATTTCCGGTGGTGAGATTCATACCATGTGAATCCAGATAGAGACCATTGCCCGATACAATAGAAGTAAATTGACCCAGGCCAACAGTGTTAGCACCGAGTTCAGCTGCCATATCGACCGCACGTTGAACTTTGGCGATAATTTCTGATCGCTGTTTTCCGGTAAAGCTTTTTTTAAGTTCAAGGGACGTCGTTGGAATGCCCATGAGGATAATATTTATTTCGCTCCCGTCAGCACCCTTAAGAGGTTGTGCATGATAAATACCAAATTCCATCGCACGCTTCATCAAACCTAAGCGTGATTCAAGCACGGCATCTTTGACTGGGATAAAAGCGGGTGTGACACGCTTCACATGATCTGCATCGATGAGGTGGCATAAGAAAACCGCCAAAGGTTTATCCGAAGACACAAATTCTGTCGTTAGGCCTTGTGCTTTAATGTCAGCCAGCGGGGTATCAGGGTATAGGTGTTGAAAGAAATATCTGAAATCGCCGTCATCAAGTCGCATTAAGATTTTTTCGAGTCCAATTAAGAAGAAGAGAATTTCTTCATCGGTAATAAACAGACTGGGTTGAACTCTTAAAGTTGCTCCATTCGAGAGTGAAGGTGTCATGCGGATATTTTCACGATGAAGCATCGCCGAGGCAATGAGATAGCCCAGCATACCTGCTTCATTAAATACATTAAACTCAAAGCAGATCTTACTTAGGTTTTCGCTAAGTTCAAAAGCCAACATGAGACCTTTACCGCGCACACCGGAAATAAGGTGAGGATACTTATCCTGTAAAGTCTCTAGGCCTTTTTTAATTTTATCACCGGCATTCATGCCGCGAGTGAGATGACCTGATTGAGTGATGATTTCTAACGCCTCAAGCGCAATAGCAGCAGAATAACCGTCTTCTGCAAAAGTAGAAGCATGGAGATGGCCGAAGTCTTCTTGATAACGTTTGTGATGGATGGTGGTTGCGCCAATCTTTGCGACACCGGCACCAAGAGTTTTTGAAAAACAGTAGATATCTGCTGTCACATGCGCGTGATGCCCCGAAGCCATCAGGCCGGTACGAAACATTCCTGCCTGAATTTCATCAAAGACTAAAGAGAAACCATCTTTAAGAGAATACTTTTTTAATAGTGCTAGGTAGTTGGCATCCAACGGATAAACACCCGCTTCACCTTGAATCGGTTCAACAAAGAGTCCAGCGACTCGAGTGAAAGTTGTTTTACCAAAGAATAAACCAATTTGATGAAGACCAATTTCTATTATATCAAATTTAAGTTCGCCAAAGAATTTCTCTAATTGAACGTCATCAGCATGGGGAGGCAAAAAGCGATTTTGTCCTTCTGAAACATAAAACGGATAACGATATTTAGGATTATGGGTCAGGTTAAGTGCACCCATTGTCTTACCATGATAGGCGCGTTCAAGAGACACGGTCAGGGGAATCTCACTTAATTGGTGCTTATTAAATTCATGAACGAGATCGATCAGGCCCATCATGTCGTGGGTCTGAAGGGCCATATGTAGTAGCCAATCTTTGCGTTTATCGGATGCCTTAATATCACTGCACATATTGATGAGGCGATAGCGCCAATCTTGTGTCAGTGCCGCCAGTTGGTTTTCATCAAGTTCTTGCACATAAAGGTGAGCTTCATTCATGCCTTTTTGCAGATCTTGGAGGCGTTCTTGTTGTTTTTTTCCATAGGCTAGCAGGCAATGCTTAAGTGCTGCCTCGACTGCTTCGGTTCCGGAGTTTGAAAGTGTCGTCACCCATGGACCTTCACCCGTTTCAGTATAGAGAATTTCACTGATACGTTGAGCAAGTTCACCGGCCTTAGCGCGGTTAGATCCTTGAATAAGATTGGGTTCACCTTCGCTCAAAAAGTCCTGAGCGATACGAGCAATGCGCGCATTTTTGTGACCGAGTAAATTAGCACCATAGCCGCCAGTCATATCGAGCACGCGACGAGTTTCGCCGGCAATTTCAGTTGTGAGCCATTGTCCATGGCCTTGGTGGTAAATCACACTGAGCTCGAGGGCACGCAAAAGCTGGCCAGTTAAAGGCTGCGCGAACGTTTCATAAGAAGCGTTATTTGCATTTGATGATAGAGAGCTATCCGTTTGGGTCTCTGTATTTTTGCTCATAGTAGTTAAAGTAGAGCAATTTCAGCGCCAAAAGTCCTGACGTCATTTCTGGGGGTTGTCCTTGGGTAGGTGTCTAAAACTTGG
>JBIKNE010000018.1:0-11821 GCA_044358855.1 Bacteriovoracaceae bacterium
ACACTCAATTTATTTGCAGCTTGGAAAAAATGATCGCATCGTGAATACTCAAGTGTTGGCGTTGACGCAAAAATTTTATCAAGCTTTGGGTGTGCCGGAAATCAAAGTTGAAACTTCTGTTGAGTCTGGTCACGCTTTTCCAACTGTTGATAATGGCAACCCCTGTCCCGCGGCTGCGCAATCACCATACGTATCTCGATGCGGTCGAGATATAGCCGGTGAAATGTTATCTTTTCTTTATGGTCCGCTTGAGCCAAAAGGGGCCGTCAATCCTGCGAGATTTTTTAAAATTAATCAGGCCACCGCCAGTCGTGCTGAAGCTCTTTCTTTAGCGACGGAAGCCATCGTTTATGTCCCAACGGCCTGTGAAGCTCGTCGCAGTGAGTGTCATGTTCATGTCGCGTTCCATGGCTGCAAACAAACTATTCCTGAAGTGCAGGACGCTTATTATCGTCAAACCGGTCACAACGAATGGGCGGAAACGAATAATATTGTCGTCATCTACCCACAAGTTCTAGTTAACAACCGCTTAGGCAATTCACAGGGCTGTTGGGATTGGTGGGGCTATAGCGGTGCAGACTATCACTTGAGAAAGGGTGGCCAGATGAGTGTCATCTCTGAGTTGGTACAAAACTATCTTTCAGGTGTAGCGAAATTGAAGGAGATGAAATGAAAGGTTGTGCTGTCGTTACCGGTGCCTCTAGCGGAATCGGGCGTGCAATTGCTTTGAAACTTATTGAGGCCGGCTATCCCGTAGTGAATTGGGATCTACGAGCACCCGTCGAGGCCGATCCTCGCTTACCTCATGTCTTTTGTGATGTTTCAAAAGAAGATGCTGTTCAAAATGCAGTGAAAGAAACCATTGCGCTCAAAGGCGACATTGGTGTTCTGGTGAATAATTCGGGTTTGCAATTTATGGCACCTCTCGAGGAATATCCACTTGAGAAGTGGCAGCTACTCATTGGGGTGATGCTGACTGGAACTTTTTTGTGTACCAAGGCCTCATGGCCTTCGATGAAAAAGTTAGGTCGTGGACGGGTGATTAATATCAGTTCAGTCCATGGCAAGTTGGCTTCACCCTTTAAGTCTGCCTATGTCGCAGCTAAGCACGGAGTCCTGGGCCTTGCAAAAGTGGCGGCCATTGAAGGTGCTCCTCACGGCATTACCGTGAATACAATTTGTCCGGGTTTTGTGGATACACCACTGATGCGTGATCAAGTGAAGTCACAAATGGAACTCAATAAACTTTCAGAGCAAGAAGTGTTGGAGCGCGTGTTCTTGAAAGACCAGCAAGTAAAAAAATTGACCAGTCCCGATCAAGTGGCGGATTTTGTCTGCTTCTTGGCCTCAGATACCGCCAATACCATCACCGGAGAAGCGTTTAACATCTCTGGTGGATGGGGTATGGGACTCTAGTTTTTTACTTCCGATTCGGAAGTAAAAGAGGGTTAAGTCTTTGGAATTTAAAAACTTCCAAAAGTGGAACCCAAAATCAAAACGGTGATGGTCGCAAGGACTGGGAAGGCGACGGCGACCATAAAAATATCAAAATAGGAACGCTTGTGATCCATCTTACAGATGGCAAGCAATGTGATGACCGCGCCATTGTGCGGGAGAGTATCAAAGCCCCCCGAACTCATGGCTGCCACGCGGTGAAGTAGTTCAGGAGAAATATGTAATTGGCGTGCTAAGTCCAAATAAGTGGAACCCAATGCCTCAAGCGCAATTGATAAACCACCCGATGCCGAACCGGTAATACCAGCTAATACATTGACTGCGACGGCTTCTGAAACAAGAGGGTTCGATGGGAAAATTCCCATGATGCCGCCTTTGATAAGAGCAAATGAGGCCAGTGTGGCAATGACCTGGCCATAGCCCACTTCGGAGGCAGTGTTAAAAACGGGCAGCATACAATCAAGCGTGCCTCGATTGATGGCGTCCATGGGGTTCTTCATCCGACGCAAAAATGCAGCAATCAAAAATAAAACACCCAACGCCAATGCACCCACGAGGGCCCAGGTGCCCACGACTTTATCGAGTGTAGTAGCGCCGAATTTCGGATCAGCAAGGTAGCTGTAATCAAAACGCGGTAAGAGCACGCGCGATAAACAGTAGTTCCCAACGAACACGATCAAGAGTGGTGCAATCGACAGCCAGATAGAGGGAAGTTGATTTTGCGTTGTACTTTCTTGAGTGGCAGTTTCAGCTTCATATTTCTCGCCCATCGATATCGCCTTTTTAGTGCGACGATTGAGCCACCACATACCAACTCCGAACATCACTAAGGCGCCAATAACTCCGAGAATAGGAGCAGCAAAAGCATCAGTGCCAAAATAAGGCATAGGAATAGCGTTTTGAATCGCCGGTGTTCCTGGAAGTGCAGTCATGGTGAAAGTAAAAGCACCCAAGGCAATCGCTCCAGGAATAAAGCGACGTGAGATGCCTGCTTCTCTAAATAAAGATTGGGCAATGGGTTCCATACAAAAGGCGACGACAAAAAGTGAGACACCGCCATAGGTGAGAACAGCGCATGAGAGCACGACGGCCAAAAGTGCATGACGAGCACCCAAGGATTGTGAAACCGAGCGCGCAATTGAGTTCGCCGCACCGGAGACACTCATTAATTTTCCAAATAACGAGCCCAAGAGAAAAATCGGAAGATACTTAATAACATAGCCACCGACTGCCGGCATGTAGACTTGGGTGAGAGTTGCCATAAAAGGTGCATCAGCGTGCCAAACACAAGCGAACAGCGCCATAATAGGTGCTAAGAGAAGAACGTTAAGCCCGCGGTAAGCGAAATACATCAGTCCCGCAAGTGAGAGAACAATTCCTAAAACACCCATAGCACTTCCTTAGAGTTTGGCTTCTTCATCAGATTGGTAAAGCAACCAACCGAGGGCAATAAAACCCGCCAAGTTTTCTTCGTTCTTATAAAGCGGACTTTGGCGATTGGCGGCATCGCGATAATTTGAATAGCGCACACCAATAAATATTTCCCATTTTTTTTGTTGGTATGACAGGCCGGTTGTTAAGTCTGTTCCCATATAACCTGCTTTGCCGTCATAGCGAGGTCGATCATTTGTGACATCTTTTTTAGGGACTTCATAAAAATAATCACCCACACCATTACTAACGCAAGTTGGGCCTAAGAAATTAATCACCCGGCAACGCTCGCAGGGGAATTGAAAAAGTTCGAGCACGAGTCCCGGAACAGCAACAATACCTTGGTAGGTGGCACTGGTCCCTGGTGTTGAGAAAACAGCGCGAATGGGCAGGCCTAGGCGCAGACGTCCGACATTTTTTTCATCCCATAAAATGGTAAAAAGTCGTGGCCCAAATTCGACTAACCAGTCGAGGGCCTTCATATCTTTGCGTGCTCGATTGTCACCGGCGTTGACGGGAAAGGCGCCACCAAAACTTAAATCAAAATCAAAACGTGAATTATTAAATAAACGGGCGCGCACACCGGCATCTTCATCTGCACGAAAAACTTTTCCGCGATAACGAAAATTAGGGACTACGAGACTTCGTACGCGGCCCTCATTGGCGGCCGGATAGTCAGGTAAATAGCCGCCTCCGCCTGCGATTCCTAATTCATACAAAGGAAGCGCAAAAGCGGGTAGACTGAGAAAGAGGAAAAAGAGAAATGTTTTCAGCTATTAAACGCTTCGTTGAAATCCATGTTGTGATAAACCTTCTGAACATCGTCATCTTCTTCTAATACTTCCACGAGTTTTAGAATTTTGCCGTAGTTCTCTTGGTCTTTCACTTCTTTGGTGTTGAGTGGTAAGCGCTCAAGGCCTGATTCTTCAACATTGATTTTAAGTTCTTCAAGTTTTTTATGAAGCTCGCCGTAGGACTCAACGGCCCCTTTGATAGTCAAGAATCCATCTTCAGACTCGATATCTTCACAGCCGGCATCGATGAGATTCATAGTGAGATCGTCGATATCAAGGCCATCGGCTTTTACCGTGAACACGGCCTTACGTTCAAACACAAATTGTAAGCAACCTTGCGTGCCAACAGCGCCACCCCAACGATTGAAGTAAGAGCGAATATTGCCAATAGTACGAGTGGGGTTATCAGTCGCGGCTTCGACAAAGATCGCCACGCCATCCAGGCCGTAACCTTCGTAGTTAATTTCTTCGTAGTTCTCGCCGCCTTCGCCTGAACCTTTTTTAATGGCGCGTTCGATATTGTCGCGGGGAACGTTGTTTTCTTTTGCCTTAACGAGAGCGATCTTGAGGCCGAAGTTTGATTCAGGAAGAGGGCCAGCACTTCTCACCGCCATGGTGATCTCACGCAAGATTTTGGTGTAGTTAGCCGAGCGCATTTTATCTTGCGCGGCTTTTTTCATTTTAATGTTATTCCATTTACGTCCCATGGCATCTCCTTCGTCTCAAAGGAGATTATTGTGCGGCATAGGTGAGGAGTTTGGCCAGTTTATCGGTTTTGATTGCGTTTTTCGGCTAGCGTTATTTGCACAGCGAAAAACTCCTTCAAGGTCATTCCCATGGCAGTTAACTGCTGAGGGATAAAAGACGCACGCGATAGGCCCGGAAGGGTATTGATCTCAAGAAGCACAGGGCCTCTTTCTGTCAAAATCATATCAGTGCGCGAATAACCGAAGCAGCCTGCCAGGCGATGAAGGGCGAGAGCAAGTTGCTGACACGCTTGAGTTTGTTCATGAGTGATAGGAGCAGGGGTGAGTTCTACCACACCTTGGCCTAAGTATTTACCTTCATAATCAAATTGGCGGCCTTTTACCACTTGAACTTCAGAGCAAGGGAGTGCCTTAAGTTCACCATTAAGTTGATCCATCACACCGACGGTTATTTCGCGGCCGGTGATAAATCTTTCAGCGAGGTAGGTGCCACTTTCGGCTTTAATTGCCTCCATAGCTTTGGTGAGTTCTGCCTGATTGTGAATGATAAACAGACCGACACTAGAGCCGTTAGCGACGGGTTTCAAAACGATATGCTGATGAGTTTGAAAAAAAATCTCTAGCAATTTCTTCTGATCAACATGAGTAGGATTAGTCAAAAGCAGATCGTCGGTAATCGGTAAGTGATTTTTGCGACCTAACTCTTTCGTCAGCTTTTTATCAAAGGCCAGTTGACTGGCGCGCGCGCCTGTACCAGTGAAAGCGATATGATTTTTTTCAAAAAGATTCTGAACCGACCCATCTTCCCCTTCAGTTCCATGCAACGCCAATATAACCGTATGACCTTTTAATAATTCAACGGCGGCTTCGAGACTTCCGGCAAAGCTTTTCGATTGAGCGATAAATGGTGTCGTGAAAGGATTTTGATGACGAGCAAGTTCAGCAGGAGAGACTTCATGCAATTCCCCTGAAGGTGACCAAAAATATAAACGGGCGTCAGAAAGATGACCGGCCAAATTCTGAGCAGAAGCGACTGAAACGAGTCTTTCTTCCGAGCGGCCACCGAACAAAATAGTAATTTTTTGCATAACAAAACTCCTCGCTCACCTATTGTCACCAGGGGGAGGAAGCTCGGGCAAGTTATTTATTGGGACAATCACGCTCCGTTGAGCATTTCTTACGGAGAGATTCCGCCTGAGTAAGTGCGTCGGCATTTTCATTATGCGCTAAACGAGCTCCGCCAACCTCCATGCCGCCGATCATTTTTCCGGCGGTTGTCAGTGACCCATTATAGACCAGCCCTTTGCCAGGAACAATCTGCATTGGATTTACACAATTGGCGGCACCCTGCTCACTGGAATTATTATCACGCACACAGAGAATAATTCCACCATCTGGCAAAGTTTCATAATGTGAAATCAGCGTAGCATGGGTCAAAAAAGGTGAGCCGCGTGAGGTAAAAACAATAGTGGGTTGCATATTCATATCCAGACGTTTTTTGACGTCTTCAAAAAGCAGTTCGTAAGTGTAAGTAAGTTGCTCTTTACTTGAAAGTGCCGTGCCGATGCCTTGCCAACTCATGGCGTTTTTAGCCCAGGTATTAGCGACTTTATCACCGATATAGGACTGCAGAGCTGGATGAGAAGATAATTCGAGGAGATTTGAAATGCCGGGAATATCGGTGGCTTCGTTATTAGTGATTTTATCGATCAGCTTTTTATAATAGTCGATGGCCAGATTTTCTTCGGTGAGATCGCTCGATTTGAGATCATGGGGTGCTTTAATCCCGGGTTTAAAAAAGGCGAGGCGATTAAATTGCGAAGTTACATTGGCATGGCCCCAGCAATAGCCGTGTGTTTCCTCATGTTGACCAGGTGTACTTCCGTTGCGAAAGGCCAGCCCATTGTCTCGGCTGGTAATTAATTTTGTCGTCTTTTGGTCGGGTCTTTCAAAGATTTTAAAATTCTCAGGACACTGTCGCTCACAGGAGCACACATCCAGCGGACAATCTCCCCACGGCTGACATTGGCAATTTAATGCCATCACTTTTTCAGAGAGAGTTTCCATTTCGGCCAACTCTTTACCTACAATCGGTTTACCATCGGCACCATGGCAATAGCGCATTTCTTCAGCTTTTTGTTGGTCGTAACCTGTATCGCTTTCCATTGAACTATAGCGCGCGTTTGTCCATAAACTTTGTACCGCTCTAACGGGAGTCATGAAAAAGTTTTTGGTGGCATTCCAAACACCCAGTCCAGCTTGGTTACAGGCGACCAAGATCAATAACAGTACTAGGACTGAGCCGATTCTTCTTTTCATAACGTCTCCAAAGCTTTCACCCAATGGAGTCGTTCTGGATTTTCAGTTTTAAGTTGTTCACGAATGCTAGCGATAGTTTCTTTAGAAGGTTTTCCTTCCCGCCAGGCCTTAAGGTAGCGGCACATCCGCATCGACCATGTGGCCGATTGTGGATAGGTTTTAAGTACTGACTCACACCATAGAGGTGGACCCTTCTTTTTTAGGGTAATAGTACTCAGCAAATCATAGCGAATTTTTTGGTTGATGTTTACTTCCGCCAGTGGACTTGAACCCAGTTGCTGAAAAGCTTCTTGGTAGCGTCCTTTCAGCATTAATTCGTTCACACGTTTATCACGTGCCCAGACGTTGAGATAAGAATCCTTGATTAAGGGTGTTTCTTGTTTGCTGTGGCCTTGCATAAGTTTGAGCCACTCTGAGATAGAATCGGTAAGCAGCGTGGGATTTTCTTTAAACCACTTTTCTGTTGCCTGGAGTTCTTTGCTAAAAGATTGTCCTTGCAATTGTAACAGATGAACAATCTCAACATAAGCTTCTGAGCGATCACCTTTGTAGGGCAGACGCTGAGCTTCTTGATAATAATGTAGTGAGCGCTCAAAAAGACCATAGGCCTTGAACTCACGAGCGGCACTCATATGCAAAAACCAAAGAGAGTCACCTTGACTAGCGGGTAGTTTCTTAACTTCTGCGATAATTATTTTTTCCCAGCTCGCCAATTGTTCAACAGCAGGTATGGCGGTGTGCTGCGCCTCTGCAGGTAAGCTGAAATAAATAAATAAAAGTAGTATCCGTGCCATTCCTGATCTATCGGTTTGGATAGATTATTAATTAAGACGTTGACTGGTTTGGTCGGGGTAGTCGGAAGAAGTGAGCAAAAAAAAGCCAGCCGAAGCTGACCCTATTTTTAATTTGATAGCTACTCGTTACTATTTATTTTGACCACAGTCTCTATCATTCAAACATTTCTGCTTTAAAGATTCTGCCTGAGCAAGAGTGTCGGCATTTTCGTTGTGCGCGATTACCGCCCCCCCGACTTCCATACTGCCGTACATAAGCCCTTTAACAGGGTCTATATGCATTGAGTGTTTGCACTGGCGATTGTCGTTTTCAGAGTAGTTGTTCTCGCGTAGGCAAATTTTTATTTTGCCATCAGATTTTGTTTCATAATGAGAAACGAGAGTGGCATGAGTGTAAAAAGCCGAGGAGCGAGCGGTAAAGACAATTGTCGGCTGGAGATTCATATCGATTCGACTTTTAACATCTTCAAATAGTAATTCATAGGTATGCTGGTGTTGTTGTTTCGTTGAGAGAGCTGTTCCTAGGCCCTGCCAACTCATCGCTTTGCTTGCCCAGGTTTTGGCTACTTTGTCGCCAATATAAGATTGTAGCGCTGGATGAGAGGAGAATTGGAAGAGGTTGTTGAAGCCCGGAATTTCGACTACTTCATTATTATTAATTCGATCAACCAGTGACTTGTAATAGTCAATCGCCTTTTGCTGCTCAACTGGATCATTTGATTGAATATTGTGAGGAGGTGTTTTTGCTGGTTGGAAAAAGGCGAGTCGATTAAATTGTGAATTGATATTAGCGTGGCCCCAGCAGTAGCCTTGAGTTAGCTCATAATTACTTGGAGTCGTAACATTTCGAAAGGCCAGACCGTTTTCGATACGGGTCAAATTTTGAATCGGTTGATGTTCAGACCGCTCAAAAATTTTAAAATCATTAGGACACTGCCTTTCACAGGGACAGACCTCTGTTGGGCAATTTCCCCAAGGACGACATTTACAAGAGACGGCTAAAACTTGATCTGAGAGTTTTTCTAATTCATTTAATGCTGCACCCGTGATGGGTGCGCCATCACTACCGGCACAGTAACTGATTTCTTCCGGTAGATCAGTGTTATATCCAGTTCTGGACTTTTTATTTTGATAAGATTCATTTGTGAATAAACTTTTGACGGCATTCACTGGTGTGGCGAAAAAGTTTTTAGTCGCATGCCACGCGCCTAGACCATTCTGATTACAGGCGGTGACTAAGAAAAGGAGCGCGATTAAACCGATAAAACGCTTCATAGCTTCTCCAGTGCCTCTACCCAATGGAGTCTTTCGGGATTTTCTTTTTTAAATTGATCTCTAATGGAAGTAATTGTCTCAGTTGATTTTTTTCCCTCCCGCCAGGCCTTGAGATAGCGGCACACGCGCATACTCCAGGTAAGTGAGGTAGAGTACTCTGCTAAAACAGGAGCGCACCACAAAGGAGGTGAAGAGTTTTTTCCAAACGCTAGGCTGGCCAAGAGATCGTAGCGTATCTTTTCATTAATATTGGCATCGGCGAGTTTTTGTGGCCCCAGTAATTGAAAAGCTTCTTGAAATTTTTTTTCTTTCATCAATTCTTGAATGCGTTGATCACGGGCCCAGAGCTGATGATAGGCCTGAATGTCTTGCAACTGAGTTTCGCCCTTAGAATGACCGGCCATAAGTTGAAGCCAGTTTTTAATTTCTTTTGTCGCAAAATTGGGATTGGCCTTAAACCAATCCTCTGCGCGTTTCAGATGAGGAGCTAAAGCCTCGTTTTGTTCATAAGCAAGGGCCAAGAGTTCAATGACGGCTTCCGATTTATCACCTTTGTGGGTGTGATTAAATGCTTTGAAATAATAGTCATAGGATTTTTTTAGATAGTTGTAGGATTTAAATTCACGGGCAGCACTCATTAATAAGAACCATTCTTTTTCTTTAGACATAACGGGCAATGAAGTGAGTTCTTTAACAATAAACTTCTCCCACTCATCAATTTGTTGAGTGGTGGGTTTTGAGCTCGCCTGGGCCCAATTACCAAGTGAAAACATAATTAGAGAAAGAGCTACAAATCTCATTTTATCTCTATCGGCTAATTAAATTGTATCTTGAGGATGCCTGAGTGGATTGGGCGGTTGTGCAAAAAAAGGGCCAGCCGAAGCTGACCCTATTTTTAATTTGATAGCGACTCAATACTATTGAGCAGCTTCGCCTTCTGCTGGAGCAGCTTCTGCTGGAGCAGCTTCTGCCGGAGCAGCTTCTGCTGGAGCAGCTTCTGCTGGAGCAGCTTCTACTGCTTCTGGAGCAGCTTCTACAGGAGCTGCAGCTTCTTCTTTCTTGTTACAAGCAACAGCAACGAAAATTAGGGCAACAGCAATCAATGAATACTTGAACATTGTAATACTCCTTATAAGTAACCACGTTTAGGTAAGTTAGCTTACTTTAACGCAACAATTTTACGGCTGCAAGAGAATGATTGTCGGTTAATTATTTTTAATCAGTTATCCACATGGCAATCAAAAAGGTTTACCTCTCCGCTAGCGAAGCTATAATGAAGAATTATGCGCATTGAGATTACTGTTGAAGGTAACGAACCCATTATCCACCGTCTGACTAAAGAAAAAACTTTGGTCGGCTCGGGAGCGGATTGCGATATTCAAGTGAGCGCTGAGGGTGTTTCGCGAAAGCATGTGCTGATTATTGGGCAAGAGGATCAATTCTTTGTGGTAGATCAGGGGAGCACCAATGGCTCCTATGTTGACGAGTCGCGTCTCGTGCCTGGTCAACGAAGCGAATTTAACTCTTTTTTTCCTATTAGATTAGGCCACGCGGTGACTGTCGCCCTACTACCAGATGAAGAGGGTGCACCTAAGTTTGAGCTTTCAAAGTCGCTCGCTGAAACGCCGGCCCCTGCTGCTAAAAAAACTGAGCCTAAAGTGGCAGCAGTGCAAAAAAAATCGGCCGGCACTGGTTCGATTAAGCACACACCAGCGGCGCGTGCGACAAAGAGCGGTGCGACAGCGCCACGAGGAAAGAAAGCTCCGCCGGTCTTGGAGAGTCATAGTAAAGAAGACCAGCAGCGGATGCGAAATACTAAAATTATTGCCTTTATTGTCCTGATTGGTGGTCTGGCCTATTACTACTTCCAACGTGAGGCCCCGGTTGAAACGGTTGCCCAGAGCCCTGTCGAGGAGCAGAACGTCGCTCCTAAGATGAAGCTGAGCGAATTAAAATTAGTCGATACGGTTCCCAGTAATGTGATGGGCATTCAAAATTACATCGGAATGCCCAAGTGTAATACCAATGAAACCGAAAAGAGTCTGTGCGACGCTCTCGGTCTGCCGCTGGAAAAGCTTCCTGCCAGTGGAATCCGTCGTGAGAATGATGTGATTCAAATTTTCCTTCCTGCTTTAAAGGGTGAAAATGTTTTTGATCATATTGGAAAGAAGTTAAACATAAATGAGTCATTTAAGACCAACTTCGCCAAATTGAAATCGCAAAATGATTTGATTGATTTTTTCCTAGGCCGAATTGAACCCACCCTTTGGAAAACTTACTCCGAAGGGGTTCGTTGGGTGGTGGTTATCTTTATAGATTTCTCAAATGTACCTGAAGAAAATGTCTGGTTCGCTCCGCTCGCTACATTGGCGACGGCCTATGAGACTCCAGAGTATGTTGCGCGAAAAGAATCTTACAACACTGGCATGGCCAACTTGAACATTATTGGCGGACTCTTTAGGGTGTGGCTCACCTTAAAGAGTCTTTAAAAATTCAATCAGCGCGCGTTTATCAGCATCACTCAGTATTTCTTTGCCATTATCAAGGAAGATCTCTTCGTCATGGCCCATTCGTCCGAGTCCCTCTTTGCGAGTGTCATAGAAATACTCAGGATTTTTTTTCCAGGCCTCAGGTACGATGGTGGGGTAGCCACCACATTCAGCATCGTAATCAGTTCGTGGATTAACCGCTGGTCCAGCAATATAGGTTTCTGGTCGATCGGCCGAACGGGTAAGTACGGCACAAAGATTGGGAGCTGAGTTGTTATGGAAATAAGGCCAGCGCGCCCAGATTCCCACAAGTGGAGGTGGCACATAGCCTTTTTGTGGAACAACAACTGTTTTCATGGTTTTTGAAATTTTAAGATGATTGAGTTCATTGGCAAAATATTTCATGCCCTCATGGCGACCGGGATCAGTGCCAACATCATGGACTGGCGTTTTTTTGTGATACCAAACTTTGGTGGTTTTCACTTGTTCGGAGAGTGGCATGAGATGTGCGCCCGGTTGATCCCAGGCCTTTTCATATTCACCGTGACAGCGGGCAC
>JBIKNE010000370.1:0-3185 GCA_044358855.1 Bacteriovoracaceae bacterium
GAACAAGAACTAGAAATCTCTTAAGACGTGCTTTTGGAATCACCAACAGGCGTGGTGGTTCAGGATGATCATGGAGAATGAGGTGAAGCTCATTCGATTCTTTTTCAATCATGCTCTACTCTTTAAAAAAGCGCGCCGATGGCGTGAAGGCAACATTAGATTCTTCTGGATATTGTTGCCAAATTTCGGCAACGATTTTCCAATCATAGTTATCATCTTGGCGCAGATAGAGTGTCTTCTTACCGGTGTCGTTAATAATCACTGAGCGATAGTCCTGTCTTAGAGTGGCAACAGCATAGCCTTCTGCAAATAGGACCGAGATAGAATCGATGGTAATTTTAGGGTTATCTGGTCTGGCGAAGACGGCTTGCTTGTAAGCACGATAGGCCTGGAAGCCTCCACGCGAACGATCTTTAAATTCAGTTGGGTGATAGTAAGAAATATAATCATTGAAACGCTTTTCTTTCCAAGCGTTCGCCCAACCCTCAACGGTTCCCATGAGTTCAGAGCGAGTTTTGTTCCACGATTTTTTTGAAAGATAAGAAATATCTTGAACCACAATCATCGGCGTGTGGGGAAGGTCTAGATATTTTGCTACTGACTTGAGATCAAGGTCATTAACGACAACACAACCACGGGAATCAAGACCTTTATCAATACGAGTGGCATCGTCAGTTGAATGAAGCCAAATACCACTGCCCGTTTTGCCTTGGCGCTGATCCATTAAGTTCGGGTAGTCTGTCGTAAAAGCACCGGCACCATACATCTTTGCCATGTCACCATGGCGCTGCTTAAGCAATTGCTCAGAAAAAAATTCGTTAAGAGTGTAAATGCCCTCAGGAGTTTTACGATCTCCCTCTTTGATTTTATCGCCTTTGTTTTTCCCGCTGGCGATTTTAAAGCTTTTTACTAATTGGGGAAGGCCACCTTTGTTTTCATAGACAAAAAGACTGTGAGTCGACTTTTCAACTAGCAGAACATGGTGAGCAAATCGATCTTCGAGATTGATAAGGTGAGCAGGAAAAAAATCCTGCGCCATGGCGGTATTCAAAATAAAGGTCATCGCTAAAAGAGCGAGACGAGCAACTTTCATGTATCAACTCCCGAAATTAGATATCCTCAAGATTTTATTACGCTCTGGGTGGAGGTACAAGGAACATTCCTAGGGGTTTCCGAGTGAATTACTCTAGAAATCTTTGCCGCTTATAGCAAAGAAGTGCTCTCGCTCTAAGTCCTGATATTATTTGAGTTGTTATTATTACGAGAGGAGCTATTCGTGTCGGAGAAAAAAGCTGTCGGCCAAGATGCTGCACTAGCTGACTCATTAAAAAATATTGGTTTCGGTGACGATGCTGCTTTGGCTAAGTATTTAGCTGATCCACAACATCAAAAAATCCAGAACAAGTTTGACCAAGTTTTTTCGCGCCAAGCAGATGCGACTCGAACAATTGTAGGATTAGCAGGTGCGGGCCCATCTGGTGCGCAAGATAAAAGCATGGAAATTGATTTAGATTTCACGATAGGAAGTGAACAAGACGGAGAAGTGGCTATGGTAGATAAAGAACTTGAACTAGATGATGTTGGTGAGCTTTCCTTATCAGAAGATGCACCTCAAACGATTTCCACCGATGGTGACCTCGATTTATCCTTGGATGCGGATGAGCCGGTTGGAGCTGTTGGTGCGAGTGAGGAACTCGATCTGAGTTTAGGTGAAACTCCTGCGGAGGAGACAGTCACGGAATTACGAATAGGCGAGGCCGGCGGATTGGAAGAAGACGTTTTAGCTAAACTTGCCGAGATCGAAGAGATTATGGTCGCTGATGCCACGCAAACTATGATGCGTCCTGCACCCGGTGAATTAAAAGAAGCAACAAATCCCGCCCTGGCAATGGATGACCTTGATCTCTCAGTTGATGGTGGCGAAGAAAGTAATTTATTAGCAAACAATGATCTAGGTTTATCGGAAGACAGTGATCTTAGTTTGTCAGATGACGGCGCTGATGCTCTATCACTAGGTGCCGAAGCACTGTTAGACGATGGAGCTGGTGATGAATTAAGTTTATCTAGCGATGCCGATGATTTGGATTTAGGTGAAGGTAGTTTAAATGAACTAAGTGATCCCGGTATCATTGAAGGGGCCAATTTTGAAGCTGATCCCGTGGAGAGTTTGTTTACTCGCAACGACATTTCTCTGGGGGCTGAGCTGAAGGCCTCAGCTAAAAAACCACTTCCTACTGCTCCAACCCTCGAGCAAGATGACGAGGGCGGTGATGGAGAGTTATCTTTTGCGGTAGAAGAAAGTGTTGAGCAATCAATTCCTAAGGCGACATCGCCATCAATCAAAATCGCATCCCCGTCCATTGGTGAGGTTACCAAGCCGAGCTTCGCTTTGCCTAAGGACGTACCTCAGCCGAAGGTTAGTTCGTCCGCCTCAACTAAAGAAGAACGCAGTAATTATCAAAGTGCTGTAGGGAATTACAATGCTGAACTCGAACGCCTCCAGGCCACGCTTAATCATCTTCGCGGTGATCGTGGAGAGTTACTAAAAAAGATAGAGCAACTTGAAGAAGACAAGCTCTCACAGCAGCGTTTGGCTCTTAATATGCGCGCGGAGCTTGACGAGAAAAAGATTGAAATTCAGTTGATGAAAAAACGCATGACTGAAGAATCTCTGGATTTGAAGTATCAATTTGAGCTAGAGCAAGAGCGTCGTAAGCTGGCAGAAGAGCGGGCACGGGAATACCAAGGTGAGATTCAAGCTCTGCAGCAAAAAGTGAAGCTAGAGGTCAAAAAAGTCTCAAGCCGCGAAAGAGAACTCGAACAAAAACTAGAATTATTGAAGAGTGATGCCGAAACACAAATTCGTCATCGTGATATGAAAATCTTAGAATTAAAGCGACGTATTGACGCTATGGAATTTGAAATGGACACTCTTAATTCGCTCGAGCAGAAATCGATGGGCGATAAGACAGAGTTGGAAGGTAAGCTGGATAAGGCGATCAAAACTTTACGAACGGCCATAGGCATTCTTGAAGTAGACGACCCAAAACTAGCGACCCTTGAAAAACTGAAAAAGAATTTGGACGTTTAAATGGTTTCGTCTCCCAAGACGGGCACTCGACTTTTGGGATTAGGTCTAGATCCGACACTAATTGAAAAAGTCAAAGGTGCTCTCAAATTACATC
>JBIKNE010000371.1:0-3179 GCA_044358855.1 Bacteriovoracaceae bacterium
TGGAACAAACACTACAGAGACATATGCCATTCTTACCTTAGAAAGAATCAAAGAGCTTATTGGGTCGCAAGTTGAAGCTGACTTCCCACTGGTCGAATATGAGAATTTTTATAATTTTTCATTTTCAGAACTTTTAATAAGCCAGCTCGGATTATTTATTGATCTGCAAGAAGTTATCTACCAATCTGTGCTTCTAAATACTCATCTTCCCTATCAAGGTCTTATGTCGGCCTATAACCGCGATCTAAAAGAAATGGATCAGCGATTAAAAATGTACCTAGCAGATGGATGGAAGGTTTTTGTGGTAACTCATTCCCAGGGCGGGCTTTTTGCTAACCAAGTGGCTGAGCTACAAAAAGAAATTTCTCCCTGCCAAGCGGCTAACTTACAAGTGGCATCACCCAGTACTTTCCTCGCCTTTAAGAATGGTGATCATCTGACGAATCAGGATGATATTGTGTTAAAAATCCCTATGAGTCTGGCCGGTAATGCGATTGGGGCCAGCCAAATTGTGCCACCGGATAATACCGACAGTCTTTACCATGGCATTATGACGATTTACTTTTCCAGCCAAATGCCTGTCTATCAGCAGTTATTTAAACAAAAATCTCAATTGCTGTTAGATAAACTACAAAACTGTCATTAAATCATAAAAAGATTGATCAACTCTAGCCACATTGGAACTGTGAAAAGCGAAATGGGAATACTCACTCCCACCATTAAATTCGCTAACTCTTCATCTAAACTAAATTCTGAGGCGATCACAGCGGAAGTAATCATCGTCGCCATCGCTGCTTCAAGTAAAGTGACACGAGTCACAAAATCGGTAAAGCCGAAGACACCAATATATAGAAGCGAGAGGAGTGCGGGAGCAAGAATCAGTTTATAAAACAAACCCAAGGTTAACGGACGGCCATAGCGCTTCAATATTGGGATTGAAACCTTGAGTTGAAAGCCAACAGCAACTAACGCCAGCGGAACAAGCGTATCTCCTAAGCGCGCTAACACTGTGTCGGCGATACCGGAAAATACAAAACCGACACTTCCTAAAATCAAAGCAGAAATCAAAGCAAGAAAGGGCGGAAATTGAAAAACTTGTTTGAGTACTGTGCGCTTCACTCCATCACGTGGACGTCCATAGATCGAACCTACCAGAAGGCCAAGTGTAGAAAGTACGAGAAATGATCCGAGTTGATCTACCAAAACTCCCCAAGGAACGGCCTCTTTACCTAGCATCGCCTCTAAAAGTGGAAAACCAACAAACGAAGTATTTCCAAGGCCTGCGGTAAGTATCAGTGCGCCAGTACGTGCGTTGGACCAGCCTCGTTTTTTTCCAATATAATGGATACTCGCCCACGCTCCACCAAATAACAGCCAGGCCATAGAAACGGGCACTAACAAACTCCAGCTCAGTTGTGCCGTTTGGAGCAGTCGAGTGACTTGGATTAACACGAGAGAAGGAAGCGAGATAAAAATAATAAAACTATTGAGTGCTTGCGCCGTATTTAACGGGAAGCGACCAGTGCGCTTGACTAAAATGCCTAGGAATAAACACAAAAATATCAGCACGAGGTTGGACACTCAATATCTCCCGGAGTAGCGTTATTCTAACAGGAAGAGGGACCATGAAGCTACAGATCGTCGCACCGGAATTATTAAACAAATCCAATGACCGCACTCTCTTGGGGCCACTTGGAATTAAAGTCACTAAGGTGACGGAAGATTCGATTGAAGGCACCATGCCTGTCGATAGCAGAACCCATCAACCTTATGGACTTTTGCATGGCGGAGCTTCTGTCGCTCTGGCGGAAACCTTAGGAAGCATTGGCGCCAATCTGTGTGTGGATCAGAAAGAGTTTTATTGTGTCGGTCTGGATATTAATGCCAATCATATCTCCGGCGTGCGCTCAGGCACCGTCACCGGAGTCGCTAAACCTCTGCACGTCGGTCGCACCACACAGGTTTGGGAGATTAGAATTACCAGTGATGAAGGTAAGCTCGTGTGTATCAGCCGCCTGACGATGGCCGTGGTAGCGGTTAAGAAATAGTCTTCAATAGAACAATTTGAATGGTATCCATCTCAGCGAGTTCACTCTCATCTTGCGCATTTTTTATGACATGATGAAGTTTCACAATTCCGTGCTTAGGAAATTTGCCTGAGCGACGAAGCTCAGTGATGGTACTCACCATCTTTAGATCAGTATTGGGCAATGTCGGACGCTTCCAACGGATTCGCTCCACCCCAAGGCCAATCATACCCCCAGCAAAGTTATGCTCTCCTAAGACCAAAAGTCTCATACCTAGGGATGCTACCTGCCAACCGCTCGCCACATGTTGACCAAAAAATGAATCCACTGCTTTGTCTGGTTCGGTATGAAAACTTTGCGGATCATAAGTCAGAGCGAACTTCACGATCTCATCACTAGTTAAGTGATAAGTGGGGCCCAGGAATTGATCGTTGAGTTTGAGATCTTCGAAATAGCGGGGATTATTCATGAAGAAAATCTAACAAAAAAAAGGGGCCCAGACAAACGCCCAGGCCCACTCAGCTATTTCTTACTATCAACTAAACCGTAAACACCGTACTGAATCATGTAGCTTAAGGTGTAGTCAGGGAAAGCTTTCTCCATCTCAGCTTGAATCAGGGCGATGGCGTTGTCTTTTTTCGCCAGGCGTGTAACCACTTCATCGGCCTTTGTCAGATAGTTCAGTTGAGCATCGACAGCAACTTTAACATCGGCACTCTCACCACGGCCGCCTAGAACTTTGGTACCAACTACTGAGAGCTTCAACAATTCTTTCAGACTCTTTTTCCAAGCAGCGATCTCTGGAGTCGCTTTGCCGTTCACAATGCCACCTTCAAGCCAAGCATGGGCCTTGTGGTGAATAAGATCGCCGACCACCACTGATTTGAGTTCATCAATAAACGCCACAGTCTGATTTGAACTCACGCCGGCCTGAGATAATTCCTGCAGACGAATGACTTCCCCATTACCTAATCGCAGATCAAGAGACTTATCGAAACTAATGTCAACAGTCGCTAACTGCGGGTAAGTTTCCTCTGTGAACATCTTCGCAATTTGTACAAAGAAATATTTTTTGTACTCATGAACTCCTGCTAAGGCCTTAACCGTTTTTTCAGAAGCCACCACTTTAGCGCCTAGCTTTTGGAAAACTGA
>JBIKNE010000372.1:0-3150 GCA_044358855.1 Bacteriovoracaceae bacterium
GCGGTCCTGAATTCTTGAAACCGATGATCTTGAAAGACATTGCGGGTGAAATCGGTATGCATGAATCAACCGTTTCTCGTGTGACAACCAATAAATTTATGCACACACCATTGGGTACCTTCGAATGGAAGTATTTCTTCAATACCGGTATCGGTGGCAAGAACGGTGGTATCGACATCGCCGGTGAGACTTTAAAATTGAAAATTAAAGAAATGATCGCAAATGAGGATCCACGTCGTCCTCTCTCAGACCAGCGTATCTCGGAGCTCTTAAGTACAAAAGACATCATCGTCGCCCGTCGTACCGTGGCGAAGTATCGCGAGATGATGGACATCTTGACGTCCTCCAAGCGTAAGAAGGACTAGAGATCGCGAGATGACTCTTACAGGAGGTGATCCATGTAATCACATGTGGGAAATAGTATTGCTTTGTGACTGATAGGATAAGAGGAATTAAAAATGAATATCACCATCTCTTTTAAACATCTCGAACACACTCCTGCGCTTGATGAACGCATTCATGAAAAAACAGAAAAGTTAAATAAGTTTTTTGGTGGCCAATTTAAAGTCCACTGGGTTTGCTGGTGTGATGAAAAAGGCGCACAGTGGGCAGAGATTAAAATCTCGGGTCAGCAAGAGTGTTATGCCAAAGCTCATGCGGACAGTCTCTATAAGGCTTTGGATCTTGTGATCGATAAAGCTGAGCGACAGTTAGAAAAACAAAAAAGTAAATTAAGAAACCGAGTTCACAACACGGAATCGAATAAATATCGTAACGCTGGTTGAGTATGCTCTCTCGCTGGTGGATCTATCTCAAGGAAATGTACCAACCGTCATCAAGGCTCTTATTTAGTGCCTTGATGACGTATCTCACCTGGAAACTTTGGCCTGGGGTCAAGCAGGAATTTCCTTGGATCCCGTTCATAGCGAGCACACTCACGTTTGCCTTGATGATTCTTTACTATCGCGTTTGCGATGAGTTTAAAGACGCAGACACTGATCGGCGCTTCTTCCCCGAGCGTCCAGTGCCATCAGGGCGTGTATCTCTGAAAGACCTGCAGTATTTACGTCACACAGTAAGTGGAGTGGCGTTCTTACTGCAGGCCTTCATCCCTTATGCCTTCATTCCGTTTTTAGTATTTTGGATATTTTCTTGGGGAATGGGCCGTTGGTTTTTCATGCCTAAACTTATTAGTGAGAATCGTCTCCTGGCATTTCTTACTCACAGTCCAGTTGGTTTCATCGGTGGGCTCTATTTACTCGCAGCGATGGTACGAGATCATGGGCCACTTATTTCCGGCACCAGTTTAGCTTTGATAGCCGTTTTGAATATTCCTGGACTCGCTTGGGAGATCCTGCGCAAAACGCGCTCCCCCAAAGCAGAACAAGAGGGCTATCAAACCTATTCTCAGATTTTAGGTACTGGTCCTGCTTTAGTACTCGCAGGTATTTTTGTTACCGCCACGATGTTTTTATCTATTACGGTAGCGCCTACCTGGGGATTGCCGGAGTGGACGATGAAAGCCTTATTAGTTTTGCATCTGTTGATCTTAGCTCTTTTACCTTTGATTTATGTGCGGATAAAAAAACAGGCGCTCGATTTGCGCCTGTTGGGTGATGTCTATAATGGTAGTGTCTTACTGATACTGCTTGTCGCAAGTTTAATGACAGTAGTCTAAACTGATTGTCGAGTTCGCGTCGCCGAGACGATTTCCACGAGCATCCACTTTATAACAATAGCGCGCTGAAGTGCCGTAAGGAAAAGTGGCATATCCAGCGGTACACTGATTGATATCAATTGTGCTATTGGCATCACCAAGGCGGTTGCCATCTTTATCTACATTGTAGCAGTAGCGTGCACTGGTACCGTAAGGAAAGCTCGCAACACCAGCAGTACAATTGGACATGGTAACTGTTGAATTAGCATCACCTAATCGATTTCCACGTCCATCAACTTTGTAACAATAGCGAGCAGAAGTTCCATACGCAAACGAGGCGAAACCTGCTGAACAGTAATCCATCGACACTGTAGAGTTAGCATCACCTAAGCGATTACCTTGGCGATCTACTTTGTAGCAATAACGTGCCGAAGTCCCATAAGCAAAACTATTATACCCAACTGAACAGAAGTCCATACTCACAGTTGAGTTGGCATCACCTAAGCGATTACCTTGACTGTCAACTTTGTAACAATAGCGTGCAGATGTACCGTAGCTAAATGATGCATAACCACTTCGTGAACTTGCTACAATGACTTCTGTGTCTTGATTAATGGTTGGTGGAGTGACAACAACAGTATTGTTTGATTGATTTTTTACTTCAATAAGTTTGAGTGAATTCAAACGACGTATCAGACGCAAGTTTGAGCGGTCATCGTTAAGTGGCAGCTCCGGCAAATCTTGTAGCATTTCATGGGCCTCAACGATGTGCTCAGCATAGCGAGCTGCCTCGGCGTCCCGCGAGAGGTCCCAATTCACCATTTCTACAAGTTTATATAGCAATCGATACTGGGCGGTTGCATCTAAGACGTTGATGACACCAGGGTACATTCCTTGCATAAAACTCGCGCCGAAACTGGCATAAGATAATTTGGTAGCTGTATCACCTGCCTGAGCGCGGCGCTGAAAGTTAAGATCAGATTCGTAAAATGAAAGACCGATTTGAATTGAGCGCTGAATAATGTCGAGAGCACTTTCTTGTGAGCCGATCTCTTCCATATCAACATTTTTTTCAAGCTCATCGACTAACAGCAAGCCACGATTAAGCGCGAAACGCATGAACATCTGGTACTGGCGACCTTCTGAGCGCGACACCACAGAGCGAGCCGCACGTTCGATATGAGTAAGGCGCTCACGCAAGGGGAGTGACTGAGTTTGTTTAATGGCCCGATTCAGTTGGTTCTGCGCGTTTTGTGCCCAAGGGAGAAACTCTGCAACTTCAGCATCGGTGAGTTGAGTGAGGGTGCCTTCTGCGAATTCGCCTCCTGCAAGCTCCACTGGAACGGCAATCTGAGGGATCTCCACATTAGCGATGGCGCTAAAGCTCAGAGTGAAAAACAAGGCCGGGATAATTAACTTTTTCATATATAGCTCCAAAAATCTTTAATTCTAGTGGTGAGTGAACTCTTTCATTGACCAGTTTGAGGTATCAA
>JBIKNE010000374.1:0-3147 GCA_044358855.1 Bacteriovoracaceae bacterium
GTTTCTTGCCCTGTCATAGATTGGGTTGTTCGCTAGAATTCGATTTATTTTCAACGAGTGCAATTGTAACTGATGAAACCAGGATTGAAAGGAAAACCACTGCATAAGTGATAGACTCAAGCATCTCAAATCCTGGCATTTTGATTGAGGCAGGAAGACTCGCCAATACGACAGCACCAAATTGTCCGATGTTAATGATCCCTAGAACTGGGCCCACCACAATTCCCATTGCCATCAAGACGAGAACGTCGGGGATTTTAGTGCGTGTAAAGGTGAGTGATAAATACTTTGCCAAGAAGTACATCAGTCCAATGGTGAAGATGATGAGTGCCATCTAAAGTCTCCTTATCTAAGAATGATCTTAGGAGTGAGGCAATAGAGCAAGTTCTCTCAATGGGAAAGAGCGTTATTACTCTCTTTCACCTGCAAAAAGTGTTTCGAGTCTAAATAGAATTGAAGGCGCTCGGCGAAAACTTTCGCGCTTAGGAAAGTCAAGAGTAGGACCAACCTCCGCAAAAAGCCATTGGCCTTTAATATTTCTACGATAAGCAACACCGACAGAGTAGTTATCAATATACCAAGCGTCTTCTACACGCGTACTCATCCTCAGGTTATATGAGATTGCATCGTCGTCATCGATGTCTTTTATCAAGCTTGGTCCATGAGTCGTAGTGAAGCGTTTATCTGTGATTTGCCATGCTTGTTGATTTGCAAAACGCAGAAGTAGATCTTTGGCAAGAGCATGATCATGAAACAAAGTGGTGTCCTGTGCTACACCCTGATCACTAAACCAAGCTAACTCAACATCAAAGCGCTGAATAAGTAAGGGAAAGCGCCAGTTTTTTCGTAAACGTGAACGAGCAAAAACGATTGGAGGGTAGGCGACATTTAAACCTAAGTCTGAACGAAAGCGCCATGGTTCTTTTTTTTCCTCATCTTCTTCCTTTTGGCGCGCAAGTTTTTCTTTGGGAGTGGTTTCTCCTTCTATAGGCTCATTCTTTCTGACCGAAAAACGAAACATTTTTTCTAGATTCGGTAAACGAAGATTAAAACGAACTTGGGTATCTGTTAGAGGAGTTTTTTCCATCCGCACTCGATAGTCATAATTCACACGAATAGAAGATCTGTTGAGCTCATCGTCAGCTCGTTGTTCACCAAACAAAGAATCAAGTCTGTTTGCCAGGCCAATTAGATTATTAGTAATTGAGTTACGAGTTTTATCAACCAGGTCTGGCTTTTTCTTTTGGTCTTCGGCCCTGGCGATAGAATTTGCCAGACAACAAAAAATAAAGACGGACCCAATAAATGAATACATAGTAATAGTTAACCACGATTTTAAAAATTCCGTGGACTAAAAAACGGAAGATTTCACTTGAATGCCATAAATTAGAACGAGCAGGGATGATAGTGATGCGTGAACTTCGCCAAACAAAGATTGAGTGTCAAATATTTCTTTACCCCTATCCTGTTGAGAAAAATAACAAATATCTTATTTTATGTTTAACAATGGATGAGTCAAAGAGAGTGATTGATGATGTGAAAAACAATAAGCTCACTCATCCGGATATCTCGAGTGAAGATTTTATTTTTATTCAGTATCACAGCGACCAGCACACAAAAATTTATAGTTGCAGCTCAAAACCAAAACCATAATTCAAAAAAAAGCCCCGCTTTTCAGCGGGGCTTTCATATCTTGGTAGTCCCATGGGGATTCGAACCCCAGTTACCGCCGTGAAAAGGCGATGTCCTAGACCGGGCTAGACGATGGGACCAAAACGTAACAAATTCAAAGTTTTAAGTGGTGATCTCGGGGTGACTCGAACACCCGACCCTCTCATTAAAAGTGAGATGCTCTAACCAACTGAGCTACGAGACCATTCTTAAAAAACAGAGACCCTAAGTTAAGTGGACAGGAATTCTTCGTCAAGGGCATTTTGCCAAAGTTTTAAGCCTAATTTACATAAGGCCTTTGGACAAAATCCCACCTCTGCCATAGATTCCCTTCACAATGAATACAATCCCACAATCCTCTACAAAACGTGTTGTATTGCACACTCTGGGATGCCGGCTCAATTTCTCTGAGACGGGTTCAATTGCCCAGGGCTTTGTTGATCGTGGCTATGAAATTGTTGAGATGGGCCAGCCGGCCGACTTAGTTTTTCTCAACACCTGTACCGTCACTGATGGGGCCGATAGCACCTGTCGCAATCTTATTCGCAAAGCGCGCACGAGCGCTCCTGACGCCAAGATTGTCGTCGCTGGATGCTACGCTCAGATGGAAGCCGAAAAGATTCGCAAAATGGAAGGGGTTGACCTTATTTTGGGAACGTCTGAAAAATACCGTGTGTTTGATCACCTCGACCGATTGGATGATGATTCAGAGGAAGAAACGCAGGTTCATATTGATAAATCTGATGAGTTTTGGGGCGCCTCAACCTCACTGGCCGATACTCATACACGCGCTTTTTTGAAAATTCAGGATGGCTGTAACTACGTATGTAGTTTCTGTATCATTCCTTTTGCCCGTGGCCGTTCAAGGACTCAACCAATTAAAGACGTGATTGCTGAGGCTAAAACACTCCTCACACAAGGTTTTAAAGAAGTTGTGCTTACAGGAGTCAATGTCGGCGAGTATGAATCAACCTCCGGCGAGAAGCTCTCTGAGCTTTGTCGTGAGCTGACAGAGCTGCCTGGACTTGAACGCTTGCGTCTTTCCTCAGTAGAGCCGAATACCATCACGCGAGAGCTCTTAGAGGTCTTAAAGGCTTCCGGTAAATATATGGATCATTTCCATATTCCCCTGCAAAGTGGCAGTGATGCAGTGTTGAAAAACATGCGTCGCAAGTATGACTCATCTCGTTACAAAGAAGTCCTCGCCATGGTGAAGGACTATTTCCCCAAAGCCGCCATTGGGGCCGACATAATTGCCGGCTTTCCGGGTGAAACTGAAGAACAGTTCCTTGCGACCTTTAATCTTTTGCGTGAAGGCCCTGTGACTCACTTTCACGTGTTTCCATTTTCTAAGCGCCAAAACACAACAGCAGCTAAGTTACCTGATCAAATCTCGAGTGCTGAGATAAAACGTCGTGTGCGCGATTTGATTATGCTGGGTGAGGCGAAGCTAGATAACTTTGCTCGCGAGTTAAG
>JBIKNE010000373.1:0-3147 GCA_044358855.1 Bacteriovoracaceae bacterium
AAAATACTGTAAACGCGTTTATGCCTCACGCTCAGAGAGCGATCCATTTATTGCAATAAAGGTTCAAGATTTGTCGGCGAATAAACTTCATCTCCTTTCAGACTCCTTCACAAGTGCTGGAACCATCACACGAACAGATATGAAATGCGAATGTGGAAGCAGTGATCAAGAATGTCTTCGTTTCTTAGAGAGCGCCAAAGAAGATGCACGCCTTTATAGCGATCCCAAGAAAAACTTCTATCAATGCCCATCTGGGAATTTAGTAGGTATGAATGGAGAACTCGCTAAAGGTGACTTGCGAATTAATCCAGCATCTCCTCTACGCATTGAGATGCACTCCCACGGCCGCGGCGGCAGCTTGTTACATCCAAATCATTTTGTGAAATTGATGAATGGCGATTGTCGGAGTGCTCAGACAGAATTCTATGATCAATGTGCGGTTTGGGCCTACTCTCATTCACAGCCGAGTACCAACTGTGCCGAAGTACCGCCTCATTGCCGCACTCCCGAGGGATATCTCGGGAGCCGCGAAAGAATTAAATAATTATTTTTTGATCAAGAAAATCTGACGGCCCATACGCTTCGTATTGTGGGCGATATAAGCGGCTTCTTCGCCGTAGCCCATATACAAATCACAGCGAGCATTACCACGAATCGCACCACCGGTATCTTGCGAGATAAAGAAGCGGCTGAAGTTCTCATAAACTGGACGGCCATTGTCACCACGACGAGGCTTATCAGCTTGCACAAAAGTAATCATACCGACTTCGGTGTAGATGCGGGTATCAATCGCCAGTGAGCGACCTTCAGTCAAAGGGATGTTCTTCACGCCCAAGGGCTCAGTCTTCGTTTCTTTAAAGAAAATATACGATGGTGAACTAGCGAAAATTTCACGAGCGCGATGAGGGTTCTCTTCGATATAGCGCTCTTGGGCTTCAATACTGGCGCCATTTGCAGGCAACATGCCTTGCGCCACCATATAACGAGAGATGAATTCAAACTTCTGCCCATTAGCGGCAGCGTAACTTAAATAAATTTTTTCTTCAGTGCCATCAGCATTTTGAACACGGGCGCGACCGCCACCTTCTACGTGCAAAATATAAATATCAAAGAGTGAATCTTCCACCCACATGAGCTCTAGGCCCTGGCCTTGAAGCGCTCCTTCAAAATCAATTTGTTCACGGGACTTACTCTTCAAATCTGAGCGCGAAGGAAGAGCATAGATCGGATTTTTAAAACGAGCACTCGGTGTACGCGACCCCACCACATCTGGACTAAAGTAAGCTGTGAAAAGTGTCGCCTTTTCCTGGCCCGCTCCTGGTTCACTCGCTGCTGGTACCGGAGTGTATTTTTCAAACTCGCTATTAATACGAGCTGATAATTGCGCCATACAGTCGGGGCGAACGGCTTCTTTTAAACAGCTTTGCGCCTCACTGGTGATCGCTTTAAACAACTCCATGGATTCAACTAAACGCTTGGCGGGATAAGTCTTATCACCAAACTTAACTTGGCCCTTTGGGGCAGAGCGCTTGAATGCTGCCAGTTGGCGCTCAATGGCGATTTCAATATTTTTGAGTTCCATATCATCAGTAAATGAAATGGTTTCATTAAGAGCTCGAGTGGGAGTTACCAAAGTCTGAGCATGAAGCGCAAAACTCATAAGAGACAACAACATTGCTGTTTTCATAGGGAACTCCTTCGTTCAGTGGAGGCAGTTTAGGGAATTAAGACATGAAGAGTCAAAGGATTTAGGCCTAAAGAGTCTTACCTAAGAAAAGCAGGGGTTTACCGTTCCAGAGACGCTCGACTTTGTGATTAAAACCAAGTTTTTGATAGAAGGAAACATTACGCGCGCCCGCCAACGTAATGAGATGCAACCCCCCTACTCCAATGACTTTTAAATCGGCTTCTAACTTCTCCACTAACAGACTGCCGACCCCATTACCTCGCGCCTCCTCGGCACAATTAATATGCAAATGGGCGGGATAGCGATGGTAAAGATCCTCAAAGAGACTTAAGTGCTCACTCCAATAAGCACCGTCACTATCTGTCGAAATTGAAGCGACGATATATCCCACCACCTGCCCCTTAAGTTCTGCTACCAAGGCCAACTGAGTTAGATAGCTCTCCAAATATTTTTCTTGGAAATCGACCCGCTCATTAATGGAGGCAAATTGTGTGCGTGTGGTGGTTTCCCAAAAGATCTCTTGAACCGCTTCATGATCGAGAGTTTTGTAAGGACGGATTATGACCTGAGCCATGCCAACACCTTGCGTGCTTGACGCTCATCCTGCGGGAATTGACTCAAATCCATTTTTTCTGGCCAGACTTTCGTTAAAACCCAATTTAACCGATGCTCATTAAAAACATCTTTCACCCAATCAAATTGCCACCAAGTGAGAGGTGGTCGAGTTAATTGCATGAGCTTGATAAAGTTCTCATCATGAATTAGCTCATCGTCACTCTGGCCTTCGTTAAAACTAAGTCCGGAGAGCTGCAAAATAGTTTCACGGCGCTGACGCCAAAGCGTTGTCTCATGCTCCCCTTTACCAGCGAGTGCTTGTAATAGATGCCAGCCTTCTCCGATGGTAAAGACAGCGGCCAAGAGAGCATTAGAATGTCCGAAACCGGCCAGATTTCTGCTGTAAACACTCTCAAGCTTCAAAGGAGCAAGGAGGCCTCCTTGAAATTTGGGTGGCAGTGTATGATGGCCTTGTAATTGATTCCAAAATAAAAATGGCGTGCCCGACTTGCGCGCTTCTTCGCTGACGTAAAACGGCGATAAGTAGGATAGATCCATTTGTTCGAGAAGCTCGGCCAACTCACCAGCAAACTGCAGCTGATACTTCATGGCAAAACGATGGGCGCGCAAGAGGCGCACCGGATCTTTCATAAAATGAGCACGATCACAGGGTATTAAAAGTTTTTGTTTAAGATGCTCAAAACCACCGAATGGATCGACCAGTTCCCAAGTTTTACCAACGAGACGCGCACCCATGGCATTAATGGTAAAATCACGTCGATTAGCAGCTTCAGCGAAACTTAGTTTCCAATCACTCTCACTCTCAAACTCACCATGTCCAAAAGTATCTTTACTGGCATAAGTTTCACGGCGTGGAGGAGCAAATTGAAACTCGACTCCACTCT
>JBIKNE010000375.1:0-3125 GCA_044358855.1 Bacteriovoracaceae bacterium
AATTTATATTTCTACTTTGCTGGCCCCTTTGATGATCTCTGCATCCCCTACAAGGGCTTTGAGAATCCTCCCGGCGTTTACTTTCAACGCTGGATGAAGTTGTCAAAAAGTTTAGATCTTCAACGTATTCGTTATATTAACAATCTGGAAGCAAATGAGCTTCGCCGGATGTGTAATGCTGCCGATTGCTTTATTAGCTTGAGTACACACAATGATGAAGATTTTGGAATGTCACCTGCCGAAGCTCTGATGTGTGGTCTGCAAACAATTTTGAGTGATTGGGGTGGGTACGGTGGATTTAAAAAAATTATGCCCGAACATACCCAACTCATCCCCGTGAGCCATCAGACGATGAGAATATTACCGGATTTAGCATTGCTACAAAAAAAGATACTCATGACTTTTGGTAATATCCTTACTAACGAGCAACGGGAGCAATTATCTAGAAAAGCGACAGAGTCGCTTTCTGTTGAGAGTGTGTCAAAGATGCTTGCAAAATTATCCAAAACCAAGTCTCTCTCGTTATTCAAAGGCTTCAACCAAGACTTCACTAAGTTGGGTCTAGTATTCAAATCCACGCCCAAGGCTCCCTTTGTTGCAGGCAAGGGTGATTATTCGGACTACTATTTCAAGATCTACCAACCCTATTTCCAGGAAACCGTGTTATGAATGATTTAACATGGCTTACTGAGCAGTCCAAAGATGAGATTTACACATTTAACGATGTAATCCATCGGGCTTCTTCATACGACAGTGTGATTAACTTCCAAGGTTATATTTATCAACATTCGCGGTATTTTTTTTCGCCACTCAATCAAATTTATCTTTATTTAATTGATGATATTGCGTCTTTGGCTTTTTTTAACAAAGTGTTTGTGCGCGATGGCTTACTCACTTTAAAGTTATTTTTTCTACGTCACCCATATCCCAATGGATTGCAGACTAAGCTTATTATAAATTCTCGTTTTAAAAAATTTGTCCCTAGGCCATGGCAAGAGAATATCTTGTTTTATAATTATAAATTTGATGGTCAAATCAAGGAAAAGAAAAAAACTCTCCTCATAGCCTATCACCTCGATTCACTTCATTGTCCGAATGAAGTACTAGATAAAGCGTTGAATTCAATCTCTAACGAAAGCTATGATGAAATATTATGTCTTGTAACTGGAATGCCAAAAACATCGACCATAGATTTTGTAAACAAGAACATTTTTAGCAAGGCTACAATAACGGCCAAAAATATTAAAATTCCTTTCCGTACAGTCGCTCTTAATGAAATTAATCCCAGGGTTATTGCTAATTCAAACTTTCTAGAAATCAATCCCTATCACTTTCTTTTCTCAGATTGTTTTCTACGTTGGTTTCTGCTTTATAACGGGGCAACCCCAATCAATGATGAATGGTTGTTAAATGACAACGACGCAAAAAAAATTCATGAAGCAATGGTTTCCCCTTTTCATTCTGTTGAAATAAGTGAGCCAAAAAAATTTCCATTAATGCATGATCAAATGTTTGATGAAATGGATTTTTTTAAAAGCGAAATTGTTCCCAGTCGTAACCAAAGCGTAAATCTCTGTTCGGATACATATAAGCGCTATGTCCAAAGCCTTGTTCATTCACATGCAAAAAATAATCAGTGATTTTCTTGGCCTATTGCCAAGACCAATAGCCTTGGCACCATATGAAATTGCCCATTTTGTGGTTATTTTTATCGCTAAACAATTTAATTTAGTTTGCTGGACAAGAAATAGCTATCGTCACAGAAGAATTGTACCTGGTATTAGTGATATCGATTTTACGATTGTATATTCAGCACAAATTGAGCCTTCGCGCTTACATCAATTCCTGGCATTCTATCAGAAACTCAAAAAGATTATTCCTATCCTTGGCGAGATCAATGTTTATCAAAAGGAAATGTTGTATCTAACAGAGAGATGGATTAACCCCTATGAACTAAGAAGGGATCCCAGCCTACAGACTTTTTTAACAGCCTATACCGAGAACTCATTTAATCGTTTTACTTATCTTCTTCGGATGCTTGATTCTGATGCAAAATATCTAAAGCTTAATCTTAAATCCCGATTAAAGAAATGGAACTTTCATTTTGAAGAAACTAATCAAATCCCATTGAACGATCTTCAGGTCGAAGAACTTATCAATTCGATTTCTAAGCTGAAACCCATTTCTTATCCCCAGGAGGAAATTACTGACTTTCTTTTTCGATATATCTTAGAAGGGACGGCAAAAGCTTATTCCTATTTACGCAATAAGAGATCCATCAAATTATTTATTATATTATACCCTCACCGGTGGCTCGTTCACGCCAACGGGATTAATGATGTGGAAATTAGTTTAGCTGCTATTAAATTTCTTCCGGAGGAGATCAACCTTATTCTCAATCAAATCCAATGGGAGCTCGTGGGCTTACAAACTCAAGTATTCTCTAGACTAGAAAAAGGGGATATCGAATCATATCTTGAGCTCATTATAAAATTCTTAAGACTTATTAAGACTGAAGAAGCCAACTATCATCTCTTGGTTGCTGTGGAGGATGTCTCTTTGCTTCTGAATATTATCAAAGATCGTGCCTGAAAAAAGCATGGCCATTTTCCACTAGCCACTCAGCGCTTTTCTCCACTGGAAAGCCCGTTAATTCTCTTCTGCCACGATGAGGATCATTTACGATATATTGATCAACTAAAGTCTCAACCCAGGGGGCTATAACCATGCTTCCATTATCTGTGTTGATGAAGTAATGCTCGCGGCCTGCGTAGACCATACTAAAATGATGAAAAATTACATCTTCAAATGAATCAAAGACACGACTAGAAAGATTGTTTGTTTTAAATTCATCCCAGCGACGAGCGAGGATTTTTATATTTTGTGAGAACACAGGGGTACTTGTAGTGGAGTTTTGAAATATCACTTTAAGTTTTTCTTTAATACTTGCGAGCAGATAATAAGAAGGCACTCGTTTCAACGTAGAGGGCTTTGTTCTCTCATTTAATTTTAGGATTTTATCCACTAAGGATGGAATGACTAGAAAGGGGCCTGTTTTTGATATTTCAACATCAACTAAATAGACTTGCTCCTGAAAGTGTTGAATATAATCAGGGTGCCCCCCC
>JBIKNE010000377.1:0-3122 GCA_044358855.1 Bacteriovoracaceae bacterium
CCTGGTTCCGGCAAAACTCTCTCACCAATCAGACGAGCTCCAGGTCCTTTGTAAAACTTTGGGTGATGATATCGGTGTCTTTTTCCAAATGCTCGATGATGTGAATGATTTTAATCCTCACTCCGGTAAACCCTTTGCTGCCGATCTTCGAAACGGTCAGCTCAATTTTGTCACCGTAAAAATGCTTGAGCGCAATCCTGAGCTTCAGGCAAGTTTTGAACACTTCCGTCAAACTGGTGATTTTAACTGTCAGGCCGAACTGCAAGCGGCGCTCAATGAAGTGGTAGAGTTTTCGCTCTCGTTAGAGAAAAGTCTGAATGAACGTTTTGCACTTTTGGCCAATGACCGCTCGAAGGCAAGTATTTCAATTTTTGCGAAGATGCTTATTAAGGTGCGTGAAACGTTCGCTAAACCCACACTTTCCTAAGTGTCAGATTCACTCTCTCCCCTTCTTTCAATAAGCCACGACTCTCAAATCCTAAACTTTTTTTATAGGCCGATCCCACCGCATGCCTCATCAGACGAGCACTTCCTCCGAAACAATAAACTGAGTTGCCTGGAATGAGCACACTCTCTTCGCCACCATCAAGCGTTTCAAAATAAAAGCGGGCCGTGCCGCCAAAATTCAAACCCACCACCGGTGCGATTTTGTCTTGTTCTTCTTTATCTGAGTGCCAGCTCATTTTGCGCCCTAGGGTATAATAGTTTACTAAAACCGCCTGGGCCTGCCATTTTTGTATCTTAGGAAAGCAGTCCAGGACAATCGTTTTGCCAATAGCCTGTAACCAATCTGGGATGGCGTGAGGCGCATGTCCATTAAATGGCTGAGTCGAGTGATACAAATAATCCAATGGATTCCAATAGAGTCCTAATCCCATATAATGATCGACAGGATACTTGGGTTTGGCGTGAAAACGATTTGGCTTAAGGTCAGGATGATGAAAACCTCGCACAGCGTCCTGCCCCAAGGCGAGAATTCGGTTTAAATAGTCTCTCGCCTCTTCGATCTCAAAAAAATTGTGGGCGACAAAAAAATCAGGGCGTGGATTGAGCCATTTCATAAACTTAAGGATAGCGTGATGGAGCAGGAGAAAAAAGAGTGGGAAGCGAAACTTCGACAAAGTTTTCAGCATGCCGAGACCCTAATGAGCTTTATGCAGCATACACTTGAGAGTTTTGCTCATCGCTATCTCAATGATCCTAAGATTTCAGTCGAAGGCACTGTGCTTTGGATGGAAGGTAGCGAGAACAATATGGGCCAGGCACTTAAAACAAATAATCCAGAAATTAGAGAAGCCGTCAAACTACTCGCCAAAACCGTTCCTCGTGAACAGAACCCTAAGCTGATCTCAAGGGTTAAGGTTGATATCCATCAACTCACCGCCGATCTGGGTAAAATCACCCTCACCGCCCAAGTGAATTGGGCGCATCCTGAACATTCTTGGGACAACCCCATGAAAGTCGAGAAGAAGAAAGTTCTTTCGTGGAAAGATCTGACTGATTTCCGCAAAGGTTTTCCGCTGGCCTTAGAAGAGGTCTGTGATCTATTTCTCTGAAGACGTTAATAAAAGATTCTAGTAAGTATTTAGTAATTCGAAATCAATGATAGCCAGAGAGACTTTATGATAAACTTAGCCCAAGATACTTTTTTACCCACGTTAAGAAATTCTCTTGAAAAAATCAGGTCACAAAATCCTGACAAATTCTATGGGTGGAAGATCACCCTACAAAACTACCGCTCTTTACAAACTTTAATGCTAGGTCATCCAGGAAAAGACTTCGAAAATTATCAGAACCGTGAAGTTCATGATCACAGCTATCATATCGATATATACACCAGGCATGGTCATCCCGAAGTCATGGGTAGTTCGGGATTCTCGATTGATCCATTAGGTAATATCGACGCTCAAATCTTAAAAACATTTAACAATTCACTTCTTGTGGCGAACAAACCTTGGGATATGCCCAAAAAACTTAATGGCGCTTATGATATGGTTTTCACTGTAGATCCATTAATTTCTGAAAACATGCTTCTGGCCCATCAAAAAATGCAAGATGAAATAAATAACAAGATCAAAACGCTAACAAACGTGAGCGTAAACAGTGGTGAACTCTTCACTAATTTACAAATTAAATACTTTGAAACTTCGTGGGGATTAAAAGGTCAAAAAGAAAATTCCAGTATCTATTTTGAGATTGCCATAGAAAAACTTCCGATACCTAACACACAGGAAGTTCTCAAATATAAAAAAGCGATTAGCCTAGAAGATGCTCGTCTTTCTCAATTTATTGATAAGGCCGTTGAAGAAACATTGAGCATTGCCGATGCTGAAATGCCCAAAACATCTGATAATGGCATCGTGTTGATCGATGGAGAGGCCATCTCGAGCTTACTCACTCATGTTGTAAATCAGTTAAATGCTCAAAGGGAGTACGAGAAAAGCCCTTATATGTCGACGGGTGACTCTCTTCTTAAAGGGGAAAAGAAGCCAGACTCGGACAAGTTGAGTATTTTTTTAGATCCTACGGTTCCGGTTATGGCACTCACAACACCATTCACGAATGAAGGAATGAAGCCGACCAAAGCCGAAGTCGTAAAAAAAGATATGGTTACGGCCCAAATTATTCACCATCGTATGGGTCAATATTTAGACAAGGCGCCTAATTATATTGAAGGAAACATGCTCGTAGAGCTAGGAAGACAGTCATCGACAGAATTAATACATTCTGTTGATGAATGTATTGAAATCATCGCTTTTTCTTCTCTTCTCATCGCGCCAAACACTCTCACGTGGAGCAGTGAGATCAAACTTGGGAAACTCTATAAAAATGGGGCTTTTGTTTGTATGATTAAAGGCGGTGTTGTTTCAGGAAACATTAGAGAGAATTTGACGAACTTCAGCTTTAGTAATGAAGAAGTCAAAATTAACGAAACTGGCGGTGGTTATGGTCATGCCAAAGGCTATGTCGGCCCTCAGCATATGCTTATTAAATCCGGCGTTAAGATTGTAGGAGAATAAAATGAAATTATCTAGGCCCCCATTCCCATCTCACTTAAAAGAAATTCGTTCTCTTATGCCTAAATTGTTGAAGATCTTAGAGGATGGCAGAAAAGATGATTG
>JBIKNE010000378.1:0-3113 GCA_044358855.1 Bacteriovoracaceae bacterium
ACCAGCACGTGATCAATCTCTTTATTGAGATTGGTGTCTTGGCAGATGGCGGTCGCCTCATAAGAGTGATCAGTAGCGTTGTGCTGAATATTGTATGAACCCACTGAAGCAGCTATACGATCAAAGTGCATGACTTTAGAGTGCATAAAACTGATGTGCTTCCAGATATGCACGTTTGAGTGAGGCATCCAATCTTTTAGAAGATTTTTATAGTGAGGTTTGCCGTAATAGCGGTTTGAAAGATAAATTTTAAAGAGATCAAAATTCGCTTTAAAAAGTTCACCGTCTTCCATGCGCTTACGAATGACTTCATTTAGAATAGCGACGTTTTCATTGCCTGCCATTTCAATATTGGTCGTCATGATATCAATCCATAGACCTGACTTAGCGAGGCGCTGCATTTCAGACCAGAGCTTGTTATACATCACGAAACGATCAGCATATTCAATCACTGGTAAAAGGATACGATTGAGTTTTGTCACTCGGCTATCGGCCATAATGGCATTGGTGAAGGCCAGATAGTTTTTTACCTGAGGAAGCATCAACAGATAGGCCTTACCAATCGAGTGGCCATCTTCAAAGGGAGATTGGCGAATATAGCGGCACACACCGTTCATGCGAGTGGCCGGGTCGTTAAGGATTTGCGCATAGTTTTGCGCTCCACGAAGACCGTTCGCGCGCTCTTCATTTAAGCGCTCTTCGAGCATGGCCTTTTTGTCAGCAAGGCTCGTAATACCGACGCGCTTTTTCTTCTGAACAAAATGCTCCCAATCAATGATGAAGGCGAGCGCCATATCTGTGACCATCGGGCCCGTAGCTTTCATGTCGACATCGCGATTTTTGAAATCAGTACCGACAGAGAGATTGTCGGCATCAATCATATTGTGGCCGCCAGCGATCGCGACCGATTCATCAACCACTAAGTTTTTGGTATGATAAATCGTGCGCCCTTCATACTTCCAGAAATCATCGGCCTCAATCACCTGAATACCGGCAGATTTCATAGTCTTAAGACATTCGCGGTGTTTGAGGTATTTACTGATAGTCGCATCGACAAGAATTCGAACGTCGATACCGTCTTGATGACGCTTGATTAAAAGATCGACCAGTTCACGAGTGCCAATGTCACACACAAAAACAAGTGAGCTCATCAGAATAGTTTTTTTGGCATTCTTGATGATTTCTTTTTTGGCAGCAAAGGCGTCACGGTCTTCTAAAAGTTTAAGCTTATTGCCAAAACTTAACGCAGACTTGCTGGTTTCATCGATTGCTTTATGAAGAGCAGGATCAAAATAAGCTGAATCGACTTTAGTATCATCGATCGGCGCATGCATCGCTGAAAAAGTTGTCAGCGGAAATTCTAATGTCTTAATCGGAGGATGATTGAGTCCGCCCCATTCACGAGGAGTTGGCGTCTGACGATTATGAATGAATTTTTTCTTGTTGAAAGTCAGCTCACTGAAGGCCTTGCGTTTCGCCTCAGTGAAAGTCTCGCCGCCAAAGTGCTCGATATAGCGAGGGACGTCGACCGCAAAAATATCCTGCATTTTGTCCCAGTCTTGCTGGAACCATTTTTTTATTTGGTATTCACGTTTTTTAGTAATTTTATAAGTAGCGTTGAGATCGCCGCGCTCAGGACGAAAGATAAGATAGTTTAAATTCTTTTGCTGGTACTCGTTGGCGATATCTTGCAATGAATAGCGATAGCTGCCGCGTTCTGCGACGAAGGGGCCTTTGGCATAAGCATTTACAGCACCAAGGAGTGCGACGAGGGCGAGAGTGTATTTCATGGAGAGTACTTTAGCCCTGCCCGGAAGTGGGCAGGGAAAACCGTGAAATTCTTACTTAAAACTTTGGATATAGGCCCAGAGAGCAGGCAGTTTTGGCTCTAAATCAGTGAACTTACGCATGGCCTTGGTCTTTCTAGCGGGCGTGTAACCGGGTGGAAGGGCTTCAGGGTAGCGGCCAGTTACGACTTTAACCTTGAAAACTTCCCACGGTGTGAGCGCTTGTGCAGGACCAATCGAGCCGCTTTCAGTTGGGTTTTTGTTATGGCACTGAAGGCAATTGGTATTATAAATGGTTTTGCCTTCAGCCACTAGCTGAGGAGTCACTTCGGGTGGGGCTTCTGCGACAAACACGGCAGCAGCTTTAGGAGCGGCAGCAGTTCCAGAAGCTTCCCGTTGCTCCACAGTTGTTGGAGCAGGAACGGGGCTGAACTTATGCGAAGAATAGTCGACTGACTTTTCCGCGCTACAGGAGAGAAGAAAGGGGGCAAGGAGCCCCCAAAGAATTGTCTTTTTCAAACAAGAACCTCCAACAAGCCGTAGAGAACCACGAGCAAACCGACTCCGCAATGGATCACACCTTTGACAGTCGCCATCGGGCCGATTTTTCCTTTAACAGCGTTCAATTCGATCGCCAAGATGATCGCTGAAATAACGCCTACAGCGATATAAGGATTTACTCCTTCTGCCATACCAAGGTTCAAGTGACGTGAAGCTCCCATAAAGAACAACAATGGAATTGAGAACAAGACGTTCGTACGTGATGCGAGAAGAGCTTGAGGAGCTACTTTAGCGGCTTCTGGATTAGGTGCTCCGCCTTTCAAGACTGATTCAGCATTGGCGATCAAGATCTTTTGCTTAGGCCAGATGATGAGCCATACGTTTAAGAACATGATGGTTCCCATCAAAGCACCTGGCCAGATGTAGAGACCGTAAGGAGTGAGGAAGAAATCAGCTTTCAACTCAGCTCCTTGAATCGCAAGCATGACGATCCCAGAAATAAACGTGAACATGGCACCCCAGCGGAACCACCAAAGAGCTTTTGGAACGAGTTTCGAGAAAGCCACGTTTTTTACTGGAGCTTCAATCTCATTGAAGAAAGCACCTTGAACGAAGTTGAAGTAGTACAAGTGACCGATCCACGCGACACCGGCAAAGAAGTGAACAAAGCGAAGGAGCATGACGAGCCCTTCTTGGGTGAACATAGCTATTTCCATGAGCAGAACTCCTGGTTAAGGGGAATAAATTGAATGAAATCAAAGGATAATCGGTTTTATCTGGGTTGGAAACTAAGCTTTAGTGTGCGGCGCAGCGCTTTTGCATCGT
>JBIKNE010000379.1:0-3108 GCA_044358855.1 Bacteriovoracaceae bacterium
AAAATTTCTTCTCTTCTACACTGGTGACAGTCCAATCATGTTTGATCATTTCTGCGGCAAGTTTCGTGGCGTCTTTCTCACCAAGAAGAGCGACTTTTTTAGCGTCATGCAATTTGCCTGTGAGGCCATCAAAGTCTTTACCGCCGGCCAGACGCAATCCTTTGAGACTGGTCATGCGCAGATCGATCATGTCTTTTTTTGAACTGAGCGGATGAGCAGTGGCTTTGACATCCCAGTAGCTTGAACGCTTAAAGCGCATGCGCTCACGTTCACGCTCACAAATCATCTTGAGACCCGTCGATTGAACACGACCGGCCGAGAGACCGAAAGCGATTTTCTTCCAGATTAAAGGAGAAAGAGTGTAACCGTAGAGACGATCAAGAATACGACGTGCTTCTTGAGCACGGACTAAGTTCTCATCCACATCGCGGCACTTCTCGAGTGCTTTGGTGATAGCGGTTTTAGTGATCTCGTGGAACACCATTCGCTTCACAGGAACTTTAGGTTTTAAGAGTTGCAACAAGTGCCAAGAAATCGATTCTCCTTCGCGGTCTTCGTCGGTCGCGAGATAGACGATGGAGACACCCTTCATCTTTTCTTTGAGCTCTCGGATGATCTTGGATTTGTCTTTGGGCACAATATATAAAGGAGAGAAATCTTCCTTCACATTCACACCCAGCTTGGCCCAATCTTCTTTCTTAAGGGCAGCAGGTATGTCGGATGCAGACTGCGGCAAATCACGCACATGGCCCATACTGGCTTCGATAATATAGTTCTTTGGCAAAAACTTACGGATGGTTTTTGCTTTGGTGGGAGACTCCACAATAACTAAGTATTTTTTTTCCATGAATTTCCAAAGGGCCTTTATTCATCATGAATAAGGGGGGCCCGTATAATCGTCAAGCAAATTAAAAAGGACCAGAGGCCCAAGAGACTTCGATTTTAGCATCATTTTTAAAAAAGAAACTGTCGGTTTCACTCTGAGAAACGACAAAACTGAAGATACAAAAACTCCAAACTTGTTTTATCTAGACCATCAGCGACATGCCTGACATTTTCGCTAAGCTTCTTAACTTAAGTTTTACTCAAATCGACAGCTTAGGCTTATCCAGAGCAAACAAAAGACCGATAATAAACTTGTGAAAGAAAAAATTCATTACCTCGTCGTTTCGAAACGCCCGGCCTTTCGCGAACTTGTTCGCTTCGTCTTGGAATGGCAATTTGAATGCGTCGTTCAAACCAGTGACTCGGAAAGTGCTGCGCTCGAATACTTACGCGGCGTGAATATTCACTTCCCTAATATGATCATCTACGAGTATGTACCCGATGCTTTTTTGGTGGAAGACTTCATCGTCTACATTAAAGAGAGTAAGAAGAAAGTTCAATTCATGGTTTTGGCCGACAAGATTCATGGCCAGGTCAGTGCCTATTTTGAATCGCTCCCCACCTTTCATCTGATTCAGAAAGACGCTATGTGGGCACGCGTCCTACATTACACGCGTGAAATGTTCCAAGGCATTGTGACTAATAACACGGAAGAGATGTGTCGTTTGCATATGGATGGCATTGAGGCCTTGAACGGTATGGACAAGGATCTGTACCTGCGCCTTCCCTCAGGAAAACAGGTGAAGCTTTTTGAAAGCGGTGGAGCAAGCAGCGAAGATCGCGCCAAATACCGCTCTAAGGGAGTGGAGTACCTATGGCTCTCCCGTCCCACTTGTGACTGGATGGTGAATCAGATTCAGAAGCAGTTCCACATTTTCCTCGCTAATAAAAACTTCCAGTTTATTATGCGCAGTCCAGATGCACCCAAAGAAGAAGCTTTTGATCAAAAGATTATTCGTGTCTGTGATGAGTTGCATATCGACCCAGACTTTAAAAAAGAGATTGAAGTCATCATGGGTAAAGTCATGGATGTGGTTCAGAAAGATTTACGAATGGGCAAAGTTATCAAGATGATCCGTGATAATAATTCCGAGGTCAGTTATTTTGCCAAGAGCTTACAGCTCACCAGCATTATCAGCTGTGTGCTCGCCAAGAAGATGGAATGGCATTCCAAATCTACTCTGGAAAAACTGGTCTATGCCGCTGTCTTGCACGATATCACTTTGGCGACGAAGCCTCATCTTCAGCGCATTCCGAACTTAACTGCTTTTGAAGATTGTAAGAAAGAACTCTCAGACGAAGATCAAAAACTCTACCTCGCCCACCCGCGTGAAGCTGCACAGTTAACGAAAACTCAATTTAAATTCGCCCCATCAGAAACTGATGTGCTGGTATTACAACACCACGAGATGCCAGGTGGCACAGGTTTCCCTACAAAAATTCCTGCAGAGAAACTCTCCCCTTTGACTCAGCTCTTTATTGTGACACAGGATTTTGTTCGTTATGTGATGAATGAAGATGATCCCATGCTAGATATGTATTTCTTGCGAGCGGAAGCTCGTTTTGAACATAACGTCTTCCGCCGCTTTATCGCACTCTTAAAGAAATTCAAGACCAAGTCTTAACTAAAGCCTTAGTAAGAAATTCACAATCGTATCGTGGGACTGCTGTCTGATCGCAAGAGATGATTCATTGTGAATTCCATGTAATGCATGTTCGAAATATTAGACTAAGAATTGAGATGCATTATCAAACATAATGAGATTAGTCTTCGCAGCAGATACCCAAGGGTCTTTTTCCCCGGCCACGAGCACTAGTCCCGGCGTTCGAGCATCCACCTTTAGTTTACTGACTTTAATTCCCTTGTAGAAAAGATTCGAAGTAAACTTAGGCGTCATCATAGGCGAATCAACTTTAGCCTGTTCAAAAAAGCTCTGCCATCTCGTGCTTTTTCCCTGCTGCGCTCATATTAATTTGCGTAAAAAAATAGATAGAAATTAAAATGGCGGCACCTAGCATGTTTTCTGAAGCCTGAGCATATGCGGCGATTGCACCTGTCACCAACCCATATCAATGCGTTTGCGTTTTACGTGACGATCGCGGGCGAAAACGTCATAAACGATATCGCCCATCTTGATAATTTCACCAATAAGTAAATCATTCATTTTTCCTTGTGAGCCACCTTGTCCCTATAATCAAAGCTGATCACACAAAAACCTTCAT
>JBIKNE010000019.1:0-11446 GCA_044358855.1 Bacteriovoracaceae bacterium
ATTGCCAAATTTAGTGAGTGGCTTAATCTCAACTTCGCCAGCCTTGCTTGGGAAGGTAAACATCGCCATGCCTTTAATGAATTTTGGGAAGCAGTATTTAGCGAAGGCCAAGAAGCGACTCATGTTATTGAACGCTTAACCTACGCAAAAAAAATTGCTCACACCGGCCCCTTGCACTCATGGATAAGCTGGTTGTTAGATCGATTTACCATTTATGCTTATTCACAGTCGGGAGAGTCGTTAAAAAAGTTTTGTGAAGAAGCAAAAATCGAAGAGAGCTGGCTCGCTCATATCCTTAGAGATTATTTTTTAAGCCTGCAACCCCATCTAGCCGATGAAGCCAATGAACTACTCGAAATTGGGAATCTTCTATCTCCTAACAGAAACCATACTTATCAAGATATGGCCCGTACCTTTGGCACCGAGAACTTGCCACGTCATGGTGACGAGGACGATATGATGCTCTCGCTTGAGGTCACTCTTTTTCCTCAATGGAAGGCGATTTTAAAAGAGCTTAAAAAAGATCTCTACCAACTTCGCTTTGATTGGCAGCGTTTTCGCCGTCGTCTCTCCTGGAGGCGTCAATTTCGTTTTGCCCGGGAAGTGGTTGCTCTTTTGACTGTGAGTATTGTTCTCATTATCGGCCTTCGACTGACCAACTCTTGGTACGAAAATTATATTATTAAGCGCATTAAGCTCTTGGAGCCGACCTTTTTTGGCCTCGATCTTTCTATGCTCTATCGTCCGGAAGATCGCTCGCTTCGTAATATTGAGCTCTCTAACGAAGAAATCGAGAAATTAGAAAGGATTGAGGGCGCTAAAACGTTTGAAGAAATTAAAGATGTCCGCTTTGATCCTGAGTCTGATGAGGTCGCTTTGACTTCCGTCGAAGAAATCCCGGCGTTTTCAGCTGAGGGAAGTGAAACTTCCGATTATGAGGAGAATCAAAAGGGTGGTTATCGTGATGCGGGCGGTGCTGGTCGTAATCGAGCTTATCGCGTTTTGATGGCTTCGGTGAGTCCACAGGAATTGCGCGAAAAAATTCTTCCCATGCTGAAAGACTATAAGGCTTCCGCGCTCGGGAATGTAAAACCTGGAACAGCTATCCCTGGTGGGATTTATTTCAATCTCTTGGTGCCATCAAATCAACTGAAAGCATTTTTAGGAGTCGTTTCAGGTCTGGGTGATGCGACTATTTTTGAGAGTAATGCACGAGAAGCGACCCCGGCCGGCAAGAATCGTGTGTTTATCTGGGTGAAGTCGATTTAGTCTTTTTTGTCGCCTAAGATATTATCAATGAAGCTGAGGTCGACGAAGGATGCACCTGCTACCTCATCGGTGCCGCCTCCTGATGAGCCAGAGCCTCCGCCAGCGCCACCCAAATTACTAAAGAAAGTCATAGCAGCAGCATCGATATTTTCGCCCTTCTTCAAGGCCTCAGTTTCACGAGCGAGTACTTGTGAGTTCGTTGAGCGTTTACCGTTAGTTTCAATTTGTAAGTAACTGGTCACAACGTTATTGAACAACATGAGTTGCGTGGTTTGCGAAGTTTTACTTTTGATTTCGTCTTTGGCCTTGGTCGCAACAACTGCGTTTGCCGTTTTATTATTGGGATCAAGAATTTGTTTGCGCTCAAAAGCCGCCGACATAGATGCAAAAGAAGCCTCACGTTCAGCTGCAAAGCGCTCTTTGGCAATTGCGACAATATTATTCAGATTAGCACTTGATAATTGAGCAGCCAGATCGGTGTAGCCCTTCTGGGTTAGGTATTCTTTGAGTTTTGTTTCGTCTGTCTTCAATAGATCAATGCGCTTTTTCTCGAGTTCGGTCGCAGCGGTATAGCCTAGCTGCGAATTTTTGAGTCTGGTGGCTTGTTCTGCATTACTGAAGAAAATCTCACACTCTTTTGATTCAGGTGCATTTTCACATTGCTCTTGAGTAAACTTATCTTCAGTTTCTTTCGAGACCTTTTCCGCTAGCTCATTGAGATCTTGCGAAGTAAGGGCACTGATTGATTCAATCGATTTTTCGCCTCTAACAGTCAGATCATATTTAGCTCTGTCTTTATCTAAACCGATTTTAAATTTCGGATCTTTCGTTTCATCGTAGTCGCGCTCGTACTGCTCTTTACTCTTCTTGGCGATTTCAAGATTGGTTCGATGAGTTTTTAAGCGACTCTGTACGACACACGAGATTTCACCTTTTTTCTTATCGCTCGGACAGGTGTATGCCGTCATGAGCTTATCATTGATCCAGGGAGTCTTATCGGCGGCATTACAGTACGCATTCGATTCACATAAATGCGGAATGAGGCGCGTACATAAAACAAACATATCATGCAGAATTTTAGGAGCGTCTTTGTTTGCAAGCCCGGCTAATTTTTGACTCAATTCCAAATAAGGATCGGGAGTGGTTCCTGAGGCGCTAGTGGCCGCAACAGTGTCACTGACTGAACTCAAACAGCCGGCTAAATTATCGCGTGGATCATTAAGTTTGCATTTCTGATTAGCTGGACTATTAAAACCTAAAATCTCCACCCATTTATTAAAGGCAGCAGTTGAGGCAGGAGCAGCTGTGCCGTCGGGAGAGATGTTGTTGTAGCAATAGTTAGAGATCTCTAACAAAATATTTTTACCTAACTGAGTAATGTACAGTTCGTTATAGATTTTGTGATCAACGGCGACCTTTTCTTTAAGTTGCAGTGCCTGTCCCGTTGCTCCTGTTCCGTAAACTGCGTTTTGAATTCTTTTCGAAAAGAACTCCATCATGGCCTTACTTTCTTTACCTTTCACGAAGCCATAGGAATCAAGATTGAGTTTTTCAGAGAGTTGTTTCACTTGGTCTTCGTTGAGTGTTGCAAAGGCCTGTTCAAATTCTTGTTTTGCGGCGTCGATTTTAGGTTGAGTTGCAGTTGAGCCAATCTTCACATCGGCATCCGTGATTTTATTTTTTTCGACGATTTGTTTGATCTGCTCGACTTGCAACATTTTAGAATCAATTTCTGCTTCCTTGATGGAAGTCACAAATCGATTGGAGAGTTCATTCTGTTGTTGTTGGGATAATTCATTTTCGATGGTAAGCGCGCTGGCCACCATAGGGAGAAGGGCTAAAAACATACCTAAGAAAAGCTTCATATACCTATTCTAATCGGCTCCCAGAGGTGGGAGGTGAAGAGAATAGCTAAAAACTAAGATGGGTCTAGTAAAAACAGCCAGTTATGACTACATCGCATCTCGGCTCATGCCAAAAAGGCCCTTCATATCACGCAACAAAATGTGGCTCTTTCCGAGGTAAATCCACTGGCGGACGAAGCCAATCAGCATAGCGGCGATAAAGCCATAAATCACCCCTGAGTGAACGGTTTTGGCGACCATACCAGTATCATGAGCACCACCAAGTAAAAATCCGATGGAACCCAGTACCAGCATCAACATTGTCCAAGGAATGGTCTGTCTTTTAGAGAGTGCGGACTCATGAACGAAACGGGCGACGCGTTTTTTGTAAGGTTCAAGATCGGCAGGTGCTTCATCAAAAAGTTCATGCAAATTTTGTTGCGATTGCAAGACGTTCCAGACGTTTTCGACCAAGCGGGCAACGCCGATAAAATAAAACATAACAAAGGCTTGAATAAAAATGAGAAAAATAAAAGAGGGGATAGCGGTTTGAATGTGGGAGTGCGGCAATGTTACCCACTGCAAAGCGGTGAGAGTGGTTACTGTAATCCCGGCAACCATGATAACCAGCAAAGAGCGGAGTAAATAGGCCATTGTTGATCTTCCCCAAGTGCGTTGAAGCTACTATTCTGTGCCACACTTATAGCAAAAAGGGTTTTAAGATGTCCGAGGAAAAAAGCCAACCGGCCACAAAGAAACTATTAGAAAAATCACCACTATCTGGAATCGCCGTTCCGATTGCGATTGTTTTGGTAGGTGCCCTGATTATTTTCGGTGTGACGAGAATGCTCTCAAGTGGCAAGAATCATCGCGATTTGGTGACTGAGCTTAATTCTAAAACTTTTGGTAATCGCTGGGTGGCTGCTTACGAACTTTCTAAGTACCTCGCTTCAGCTCGTATTCCTGAGAGTGATGTCCCCTGGGTCGTGGAAAATCTGGTGCAAGTTTACGATCAGAGTGTTGATGCGCGTACACGGAATTTCATTGTTAAAGCACTTGGTCTTTTGCAGCACCCGCTTTCAGTTGAACTTTTTAATAAAGCTGTGAACGACGAAAACCCTGAAGTCCGCTTTAGTGCGATCGTTTCTTTGGGAAATCTTCCAGTGGACTCAAAGATCGATTGGGCCAATCTTGAAAAAATCTTAGTCAGTGAAAGTGATGAAGGTCTTAAGCAAGCCGTCATTTTGACCGTCGCAACACACCGCAGAGAAAATGGAGCGCAGCTGCTTCGTCCTTTCTTATCTGCACAACAAAAGATGTTGCGATACTCTGCAGCAATGGGGATGATTTATTATGCCCCTATGGAAGCAGAGCCTGTTTTGAAGGAGATACTCGCTTTAGGTTACCAAAATGTTACACCGGGAGAGTTGAACGGTGCACAAGTTGAGGCCATGAAGTTGAACGTACTCACCCACATTCAGAAAGCAGGCACAAAACAACTTATTTCTTTACTTCAGGATTTAGTCGAAAAAGATTCCAACATTGGCGTCTCGACAAAGGCCCAAGAGCTGGTAAATCTGTTGAAAAATTAGAAGTTTACGCCCATAATGACCTCATCCCTTAAGCCCTGTTTAGATTGAATTTAGTTTGCCGCTAAATTCTTATCGCCTGGAGTTTTCACTCATGAGTGAAGAAGTCAAAACTAGCCTCAATCGCCGCGAATTCTTCAGCTTTCTTGCTGTTGGTTGGATTACTTTCGGCGCAGCAGTTTCTGGTCTGCTAAGTTTCGTATTTCGTTTTCTCTATCCCAACGTGGTTTTCGAACCAGCGATGGATTTCGTCGCAGGTTTTCCTGATGAATATCCTGAAGGCGTAGACGAGCGTTGGAAAAACGGATTCGGAGTTTGGATTTACAAAAAAGATGGTCGCTTCGTGGCGCTTTCTAACATTTGTACTCACCTCGGTTGCATTCCAACTTGGTTGCCAGCAGAGAGTAAATTCAAATGTCCATGTCACGGCTCTGGTTACTATCCAAATGGAATTAACTTCGAGGGCCCTGCTCCTCGTCCGTTAGAGCGTTACAAAGTTTCACTCAATCCAGAAGGGAAAGTGATCGTCGATAAGACGAAAATTTTCCGCTACGAGAAGGGTGAGTGGAATTACCCTGATTCGTTCATTGATGTTTAATTTACTGAGGTAGATATGTCAGAGCAGAGCTTAGCTGAGAAAGTTGCTAATACCCAAGTTTGGAAAGCTATTTTCCGTCACGGTCCACCTAACAATGCACGTAACCGTGCTGCTGTTGTGGCCGGTAACGTTTTCCTTCACCTTCACCCAATTAAGCTCAAGAAGTCTGGCGTTCAGCTCGGCTACACATGGTGCATGGGTGGTCTCACATTCTTCGTCTTCTTGGCGTTGACTGTGACCGGTGTTCTCTTGATGTTCTACTACCGCCCAACTGCTGAATACGCTTTCACTGATATCATCGGTCTGCGTGAACACGTGCCTCTAGGTATCATGCGCGAACTTCACCGCTGGGGTGCTCACTTGATGGTGATCACAGTGTGGATTCACATGTTCCGCGTCTTTATGACAGGTTCATACAAACCACCTCGTGAGTTCAACTGGGGTGTGGGTGTTATTCTTCTCGTTCTCACACTGCTTCTCTCGTTCACAGGTTACCTTCTTCCTTGGGATCAGCTCGCCATTTGGGCGATTACCGTAGGATCGAACATGGCAAAAGCGACTCCATTCTTAGGTCACGGTGGTCCTGGTGCCATGCTTGCTAAGATCGGTGATTTCGTCATGGTGTCGGATAAAAACGACGTTCGATTCCAACTATTGGGTGGTCGTTTCGTAGGTGAAGCAGCTCTTTTGCGTTTCTACATTCTCCACTGTGTATTTATTCCGTTGGTTGTGGCGGTGTTGATCGCTGTTCACTTCTGGCGTGTACGTAAGGACGGCGGAATTTCCGCTCCTCTGTAATCAAGGAAGACCATGATTAAGGAACTGATTAACTATTTATCGTCTCCGGTTTACTCCTTCACGGCCGTGACTGCGTTTTTCGCATTCACAATTAAAAAGCCTGAAGTCGTAGCGTCTAAAAAATTTGGTCTCGCATCGCTCATCGCGATCTTGGTCATTTTCGGTTGGATGCTGACTGACCCGGTCTTTTTCTCTGTTATCAGTCTGCCAGATAACATTCCTATCATTATCTTGAATGCAGTCGTGCTTTGGTCGTGGTGGTTTGCCATGCATAAAGGCGTTGAAAACGATAAGCGCATCGCTCGCGGTGAACCACCTATTGAAGGGACACCTGAGAATCGTGAGAAAGTTTGGGCATGGCCTAACCTCGTTTACACCGAACTCTTTGCAGGTATCGCTTGTACTGTCTTCTTAATTGTCTGGGCGATTTTCTTCAAAGCTCCTCTTGAAGAACCAGCCAACCCAACTTGGGCCCCAAACCCTGCGAAAGCTCCATGGTACTTCTTGGGTCTACAAGAAATGCTGGTGTACTTTGACCCTTGGATGGCCGGTGTTGTTCTCCCGGGAATTATCTTGGCGGGCCTGATCGCGATTCCATTTATCGATGTGAATCCTAAGGGCAACGGTTACTACACATTCAGTGAGCGCAAATTTGCTATTACTGGTTTCATGTACGGCTGGATTGTGCTTTGGATTTTCTTGATCCAAGTAGGAACATTCTTGCGCGGTCCAAACTGGACGTTCTATGGTCCATTCGAGTTCTGGGATCTTCACAAAGCTGTCGCTGAAAACAACGTCAACTTGTCGGAGTATTTCTGGATTAAGGGACTCGGCATGGGTCTCCCTAAAAATATTTTCGTGCGTGAAATCGCTGGGGTTCTCCTCACGATTGGCTACCTCTTCGTTGCTCCGTATTTTATTACGAAGCATTGGGGTCAGCGCTACCTCGAACGCATGGGTATGATTCGTTACTACATTCTTATTTTTCTTATTCTTGGTACCGCAATTTTGCCAATCAAGATGTACCTTCGCTGGTTCTTTACCTTGAAGTACATCGTTGCGATGCCAGAGTTTGAATTGAACCTGTAATTACAGCTAAACGCTTAAGGTATAGAAGATGAAACGTGAACCTGGAATGGCCTACAACATCTCGACCCTCAATAAGGTCTTCGCTGTCTTGTCGGTCTTGTTTCTCCTGACTGTCATTTGGGTTGTTCTAGATGACTACATACGTCCTTGGAAAGCCGTGCAAATCAAGGCGATGGATGTTGAGAAGCAAGTAATCGCAAAAAAAGTGAAAGAACTTGAAGGCTCAATTGATGCCCAAAAAGTTACCGAGGCACAAGCCAATGTTGTTGCTGCAGAGAAAGTCGTTGAGGCGAATGCAGCCGAGATTCAAAAAGTTCAAGACAAGATCACTGATGTGCAAAAACGCATCTACGTACAAAATATGTACAACGGTGTGCAAGGTTCTCAAGCAGCTGAGTGGCAGTTTAAATTTGAGCATGCTCTCGTTGCCAAGCACCTTGAAGAAGCCAAGAAATACAAAAAAACTTTCGAAGAATATAAGAAAAATGAAATGGCAGGTAAGGATCAGCTCAAAGCATTTAATGCTGAAGAAGCTTCTTACAATGCCGAGTTAAAAAAGCTAGAAGCTGCACGAATTGATGCAGAAAAAGAGCTTAAGACCCTCATTGGCGATAAAGAGCGTCTGCAAGCTGCTCTTGTTTCGACCGAGAAGAATCCACTTTGGATGCTACGAAACGCTCCTTTTATCGACTTCCTCGATCCGACTATTAAGATTCGTCAGTTCGTTATCACTAACGCCACCAACGACATGTACTTCCAGCAGATCCCTAAGATTGATCGCTGTACGACCTGTCACGTGTTCATTGATAAGCCAGGCTACGAAGATCAAACGAACCCTTATAAGACTCACCCGAAGGTTGATACTTTAGCCGTTGGTGTGAACTCAGCTCACCCGATTAAAGATTTCGGCTGTACCTCATGTCACGGCGGTGTCGGTGACCGTGTGAATGATTTCAATTCACCTGCGCACATTCCACAAAACGAAGCACAAAAGAAAGACTGGATTGCGAAGTACCACTGGCATGAACCACACAAAATCGCTCAGCCGATGTTGCCACTACAGTACACCGAAGGCATGTGTCTTAAGTGTCACCAAGGTGTTGAGCGTATTCCAATGGCAGATAATCTTAATAAAGGTCGTCAGCTGACGGAGCAGTACGGCTGTTACGGCTGTCACAAGATCGAAGGCTGGCAGCATCTGGATAAGCCAGGTCCTTCTTTGGTGAAAATTACTGCTAAGACTAACATTGAATGGATGAAAAACTGGATTTGGAGTCCTCATTCGTTTAATCCAAAATCAAAAATGCCGGCATTCTTCATGCAGGCCAATAACTCTGCACCTGAGTTCATGGCGAAAAATGAAGCTGAAGTGAATGCTATGGCGACTTACCTCGTACAGAAGGCGAAGCCCTACAAGCCATTTACAACGTTTAGAGGCGGAAACGCTGATAAAGGTAAAGAGTTGATTGAGACTGTTGGCTGTGTGGGTTGTCACATGGTCGAAGGTATTGACGAGAAATGGAATAACGTCGGTAACCGTAAAGGGACTTACCTCACGGGAACTGGCTCGAAAGTTGATGCTGATTGGTTGGTCTCATGGCTCAAGAAGCCAGATCACTACGATCCAACTTCGGTTATGCCATCGTTCAGACTTACAGACCAAGAAGCGAACGACATCACTGCGTACTTGATGAATCTTAAGAACACTGCCTTTGCAGGCCTTAAGTTCCCGGGACTCAATAAAGAATTGCGTGATGAGATCTTGGTACAAGATTACTTCTCAGCCTTTGAAACGCTTGATGTCGCGAAGGCTAAGCTTGCAACCATGAGTGATGAAGAGAGAACAATCGAACTTGGCCGTCGCTCGATCGGCAAATACGGCTGTTATTCATGTCACGATATCGATGGATTCAGTAATGATCTTCCACCAATCGGACCTGAACTCACGAAAGTTGGTTCAAAGCCGGTTGAACAATTTGGCTTCGGTCAGCAGCGCCACGTTCCCCACAGTCGTCACGGTTGGATCTCTCAGCATTTGAAACAACCAAGCATTTGGGATTTGGGTGTGCCTAAGCCGTTTAAAGACTTAAACCGCATGCCGAATTTCTATCTGAAAGATTGGGAAATCGAAGCCATCACTGTGAACCTCTTGGGTCAAGTCGGTGATAAGGTTCCTCTTGCTGGTATGAAGCGTTTGGATGCTAACGAAAAGCTTGCTGAGATGGGTAAGAAGATTGTGAATAAGTACAACTGCCAAGGCTGTCACCAGATTGATGGTAACGGTGGAGAGTTGAGCAAAGCCTTTGACGATCAGAATGCTGGTCCTCCATGGCTCGTGAAAGAAGGTCATCGCGTTCAGACAGAGTGGTTTAATAACTTCTTACAGAACGTTCACACCATTCGTCCGTACGTGAAGATTCGTATGCCATCGTTCAATTTCTCTAATGGAGAGTTGAACCATATCGTGACTTACTTCCAAGCTGACGCTAATCAGCCGACGTTTGAAAACCTCGCGAAAGTGGAGTGGGAACCAGGTGAACGTGAAGCCGCTCAACGTATTTGGAACGAGCTTGCGTGTACCAGCTGTCACACCACTGGATTCACTAATGACGAAGCTCAAGCACCAGCGCTCAAGAATGCTAAGATGCGCTTGCGTCCAAGCTGGATTGAATTGTGGTTAACTGATCCAACAGCGATCATGCCATACACTTCTATGCCTAACTTCTGGGAAGGCGGCACAGCGACTCTGGTCGAAGGTGTCTTGGATAACGATCCTAAGCGCCAGATCAAAGCGATGGTGAAATGGGTACAAGAGATGGGTAACAACACTTACCCGACACCGCTTCCGAAGAATCAATAAGATAAAAAGGCTCCTTCGGGAGCCTTTTTTATTTCTCCAATTCTAATTCAACCGTTAAGTCCGAATCACAGAATATATTTATATTCAGAGTATTGTTGAGGACGCCTCAAGCTTTCTAAGTGATTTGCTAATTTCATCCTGGCACAGGAATCGAAGACTTAAGAGGCCTGTGCGCCAGGATGAGACGGGCGAATTAGAAAAATTTGACAACAACACTCGGCCATAAACCAAAAGCAAAAAATTGCGTCTAGCTTGCGTTCAATCTTAGGCATAAGATGGGAAATGCCAGGAAGGCTCGATGGTTCGCAACTACAAGCTACACTTCAAAGAATTACCTCATAACTTAAAGCTCTTTTTACTGGGCCACGCTCTCATGGCGTTCGGAAATTCCGTACACTCTCTGCTCTTCAATCTCTTCTTGAGAGAGGCCGGATTGAAAGAAGGTGTGATGGGTAGCCTCGCTGCCACAACATCCTTAGGAATAGCTCTGATGGCCTTTCCTGCAGCGTTTGTACTTGAGCGCTTCGCAGTTAAACCTCTTTTGATCGTTGGTATTTTGATCTCGTCGGCCAGTTATCTTTTGCAGGTGATGTCGTCGAGTGTTGAGATGTACACGGTGCTTGGTTTGGTCGGCGCCATGGGGTTAGCGATTTTCAATATCTCAGTCGCACCCTTCATTTTCCGACACACTAAACCTGAACAGCGTGTTTATGCTTTCACGATGAACTCAGCTTCGGTGATGGGCTCCCAGCTCTTTGGTTATTTCATCGGTGGCTATCTGCCAGAAATTTTTGCTGCATTTAATAGTAGTCTCACGGTGCTGGAAACCTACCGCTATTCCATGGCGATTGCTTTGGGCGTGACACTTCTTTCGCTTTATCCTTATAGCAAAATCATTCGTGCTGCTGTTCCTCATCAGCGAAGAAACTCGTGGGGAAGTCTGCGTGAGAAAGATTGGCGCACTTTAGGTAAATTGATTATGCCTAAAACCGCTATTGCTCTCGGCGCTGGCATGATCATTCCCTTCATGAACGTCTATCTCTCGAAACGTTTCAACCTTGATAGTGCGGCGATCGGTACGGCGTTCGGAGCACTTCAGATTTGTATTTTCATCGGTGTCTTTATGTCGCCCTCGGTGGTGAAGCGAGTTGATCGACTGGGTTTCATGATGATCACGGCACTGCTATCAGTTCCGTTTATGCTCACGATGGCATTTGCTTCAAGCATTGCGCTGGTGCTGGGATGTTTCTTCATGCGTGGCATGCTGATGAATATGAGTGGACCTGCGACTTCGCTCTTTGAAATGGAGCGCGTGCGTGAGTCTGATTGTTTATTTGCTTCATCGATTCTGATTTTCTGCTACAACACCGCATGGACATTCTCGACCCAAGTCGGTGGT
>JBIKNE010000380.1:0-3088 GCA_044358855.1 Bacteriovoracaceae bacterium
TTAAGCGCACTTGCCATGGCGCTTGGCTGGCGCACTCGACTGACAACTTTATTAACTGCGTTTCTCACCATCTCGCTGCACAATCGCAACTGGTATGTGAATAACGGCGGTGACGATGTCATACGTGCCTTGATGTTTATTGCCGTTTTTATTCCTTGGGGTGAGATGTGGTCGATTGATCAATGGCGCCAAGGCCATGGCGAGCGGGCCCCTCGTAAAGTCGCAGGCACGTGGGTGCTCACATGGTTTTTACAGGCCTTTGTGATTTATTTCGTAAGTTACATTTTGAAAACATCTCCCATTTGGCGAACAGATTTCACCGCAATTTACTACTCCAGCCACTTAGATATTTTCGCGACTGATATTGGCAGATACATTCGTCAATTTCCGACCTTCTTGAAGCTCGCCACTTTCGGCACCATCATGCTTGAGTGGTTGGGCCCACTCTGTTTGGCCTTCGGTTGGCTGATCCCGCGTCGCGCTTGGTACTGGCTACGGATTGCCACTGTTGCTAGTTTTTGGGGACTGCACCTAGGGATTATTCTCACCATGAGCATTGGTCTTTTCCCGTTTTATTGCTTAGGCATGTGGGCGGCCTTTATCCCCAGTGATGCTTGGGATAAACTTCTTCAGCGCTTTCCTCAAATCGAAGCAAAGATCCGCGCCTTCATGGCCTTCTTTGCAGGTATTCCTCAAGTGCAGGGTCAAGTTGCTCCCGGAAAAAAAATGGCGCTGCTATCTCAGGCCTTTGGTGCCTTTATCTTTGCCGCGATTTTTTGCTGGAATCTCTCAACGCTGAAGCCACCACTTAAGTACACGAGTAGTTTCTGGATTGGAGTGGGGCGCTGGCTGCATATTTACCAAGAGTGGAATATGTTCGCGCCGTTTCCCAAACAAGAAAACTTATGGATGGAAATTCCTGCGGAGCTGGAAGATGGCTCAACAATAGAGCTGATCACTGGCGAGCGTGATGTGTTGACTTCAAAGCAACACTCATTCCCGCGCAGCGTGCGCGATGAACATTGGCGCAAGTTTTATATGAATATGTCGGACAACGATAAAATCGCCAAACACTATGCTGGTGCTTGGTGTCGCATGTGGAATCGTCACGAAAAAGATGGTGGACGTCGACCTCGTCTGCGTAATTTAAGTATCAACGTCTATCATCATGTCATAGGGCTAGATTACAATCACTCACCACAGTTCAAACGCACAGTTTGGAATCACTGGTGTTTTGCTGAAGATCTCAAGAAAAACACCAATTGATTATTTCTCAGTCATAGTGGTGACATCAAAATCTTCCGGGACTGGCTCATTGAGCCACTTCTCGGATAATTTCAAGAGGCGAGCGGTGGGTTTGTCATCCGGATGCGCCAGAAGAATTCCCTCTAAAAGTGTGCGTGCTTTGGCGAAATCCTTCTGAGAAAAAGCACTATAGGCCTCATTATAAAAACTAAAGGCCTCGGTATCTTTTGCCAGAGGATGAACACCATGAATGACTTCAAATATTTGCACCGGAGTCGTTTTACCTTTTACTTTCACTTTATCCAAAGGCCTTGAGTTAAAGCGTCCAGGTGGAAGGCGTGCGTGGGTGTATTCAGAAATGAGAATATGGGCGCCATAGTATTTACAAAGACCCTCAAGGCGAGCACCGAGGTTCATATTATCTCCCAGTGCTGTGTAGGAGAAAATTTTATTTGAACCCATGTTACCAACAGAGCATTCACCGGAGTTAAGACCAATGCCGACTTTAAATTCCGGAAGGCCTCGTGATTTGAAATCTTCGTTAATGGCAGGCAGCGCCTCCATCATTTTGACGGCTCCCTCAACGGCGTAGGTAGGATGATCTGGTAGATCAAGTGGTGCACCCCAAAAGGCCACAATAGCATCACCAATATATTTATCAAGTGTGCCCTTGGTCTCAAACACCAAATCTGTCATCGTTCCCATGTACTGATTAAGAGCTCCCGAGAGTTCTGTTGCCGTTAATTTTTCAGAGATACTGGTGAAGTCTCGCACGTCAGAAAAGAGGCAGGTGATATCGCGCTTTTCACCACCGACTTTGAGCTTTTCTGGATTATCTAACATCTCATTCACAATCGCTGGAGAAACGTAGCGCGCGAAAGTGCCTTTGATTTGTTTCTTCTCTTTAGCAGCTCGCCAGAAGTTAACAAAAGTACTCCAAGAGTAAGTACTGAAAAAACACAGTAAGCAATAGAACAAGCGCAGCTCATAACCTTTCGGGAGGAAAACTCGACTATCCAGCATCACCACAGCTGTTGAGACGGCAATTAATGTACCGATATCGAGGAGTGCGTTTCCGCGACGCTGGAGTACCACCAGAACAATGAACCCTAGGAACATCATCAAGATAGAAATTCTCAGTGAAAATTCTGAGGATTCATAAGTGAATCCATGCAACAGCATGTGAGTCACGTTGGTGTGGGCGTACATTCCTGCCATCTTGGGATCGATGGGAGAGTTTCGTAGATCGTGAGCACCTTCAGCTACAGAGCCCACCATAATCATTCGGCCATTGAGTAGTTTTTTTGCCTTTGGATTATCATCTGCGGCGGTGATGACATCGTAATAACTAATTTCAGGATAGTTTTCTCGGCGAGCAGAGTAGCGCACTTTGATTTCACCCAGCTCATCCAGTGGAATATCTTTACCTTTGAAACTAATTAATGCTTGGCCAGTGGAACTAGTAAAAACTTTTGCTTTCTCACCTGAGAAAGCTTCTGCACTGGCGAGTCCCATAGAAGCGACGTAAACCGACTCGCGTTGTTCATCAATCAAATTGGCAATAATCCGATAGTGACGGAAGACACCATCAAAGTCTTCGCTGTTACCAATATGGCCCATGAGGGCCTCGGTGTCGGCGAGACTTTTAATCGGGAAGGTATAGCGTGAAACCCAAAAAGGTTTAGTCGGTTGGTTGAGCTGAGCATTACCGGATTGCAAATAAACGAAGTCAGGAGTTTTCTCTAGCGCGTCCCCACCTTCCTCGGGCGAGACGTGTTCTGGGTCAAGATTAGTGAGTGAATAGCCTAAAACAACCTCACCGCCATTCTGACGAAACTCCTTA
>JBIKNE010000381.1:0-3074 GCA_044358855.1 Bacteriovoracaceae bacterium
GTGATCGCCAAATAGGCACCAACAATAGGGATGGCCAAAATCAGTAGCACCAAAATCAGGCGCTTCAAGGTGATTCACTCATAAGCTATGAATATCTTTCGGCATTCTGGAAAAAAACTACAATCCCTCAATTTTTCTTGAGTATGACCGAAAAGTTCAGTGGATTACTAGGACTATCCTCAAGGTTCTTTATGAAAACACTTCTGTTCGTTTTGCCACTACTCACTCTTATCGAGGCCTGCGATGCCCCTCAGCGCATCCGTACTCCCGATAGTACTTTTGAAAGTGGACTCGATACGACTAATGGTTCAGGTGTTGGTTTTACGACGAGTGGTTCGACTGGTGGAACTACTACCGGCACAACTACCGGCGGAAGTACCACAGGAACAACGACTGGTGGAACTGGTTCAACAATTAACTGTATTAAGACTGTAACCGCTTACCATGCTGGTCTTGGTAATGTGGATGTCTGCCAAGACTCAGGCAACGAAGTGCGCTTTAAATTGGGCTTTAGTACCACTGATCAATCGGATGGTACTTGTATTGTTCCGATGTACAAAGATGCCAACAATCTTTCGACCTACTTAGGAAATGCTCAGTGTACGAAGCATAATCAGGGCCAGACACTAGAAGGTACGGTTTCAAAAAATCGTAACGGTTACGCTGGTTATCAAATCAACAGTGTGATGGTTTTGAAATACTCGGCCACTAACGCTTTCTTTCAATGTATGAATGCCTATGGCCAGGCCTATACCTCATGTATGGCAGGTTATGGGAATAATCAGTTTTATAAGAGCTATTGTGAGAGTCAGGGTACGACTTACATGAACAATCTATGTAACTCGTTTAAAACGAACTACCCACATTCGCAGGTCAACACTCGCTAATGCATATGACGACGTTGGGTCATGTCGCCCGTGAGCCAACGCTTTAGCCACACTGTATGACGTGTCGGCAAAACTAAAATGGGCACCAGCACATCACCTTCGGTCTCTTCATTTAAGACGGGCGCTTTCAGACTTAAAACAAATAACCAAACGACTTCATCCGCTTCAAACATTTTGAGTTGAATCTGAACATTATGGCCATCCCACACCTGCTCCCAAGTTTCATCAGCTTGCATGAGGGTTTCCTGGACTTTATCCGCATAATCACCAAATTCCTCAAAAGGAATATCATCGTCATGACGATGCTGGATCACCCAGGCAAGCATTTCGCTCTTCTTTTGGGCCACCCACTCTACAGTCTCATCTGGCAGATAAAAATCGTCGGACATAATGATATCGTCTCCCTGCCCTTATTTTACCATAAATGGAAAATAGGAAAAACTAACCCGCTACTGGCCATCCTTGCCCTCAAGGTATGATGGAGAGGAAGCCTTGGACAGGATGTCCCTGGCAATACACACAGGAAGTGGTCATGTCGCAAACCCAAACGGATTTAGGTCAATTGATAACGCTGGCTTCTCAGGGCCATCTCCCACTGTTTCATCAACAATGGATTAGAGATTCATTTTCGGAAAATCGTCGTTTGAGTTTTGCCCGAGCTACTCGCATTGTAGAAGAAGGCATGAAGCGTCTTGAGCGCCATCAAACTTACGATCGCAAGCAAACGGCTCTCGGTGCCTTTAGTGCCTCTGAGAGACACGAATTTATTCAGTCATTTTTTAAAATGGTGGAATATAAAGCGCTTGATCAATTGAAGGAATTGCATTGATTAAACTGATCACAGTTCTACTCTCGCTGGGGGTCTTCTCTTTGAAGGCCAGTGCCGAGTATCGTGTGTATCAGTATTTAGTGAAACCCAAAATGACGAGTTCGATGGCCACTCAAGTGGATGCTAAAATTCAGCGCTCCACTCTTAATCCAGTTAGTTTTCTCGCTTATAACGGTGGCGCTAATGCCATTGATGCGACCTTAGTTCGCAGTTGGATGTGTCCAGGCAGTACCGCCAGAAAAGATTTCTGTCGCCACCCTTCAGAGCGGGTGAATCAATGAGCACAATTAATGAAAGCAGTAAATTCCAACAGGCCAGCTCCCAGAATTTACAGCGTAAACAAAAAGCAGAACTTGAAAACCTGACTCGTCGACATGAAACGAACATTAAAGAAGTCAAAAAAATCCAAGACCAGGATATTCACCAAGTCAGAGAGCAACACCAGCTCGAATTAGCTGAGGAAGTGCAGAAGAAAGAAGCGGCACTGGATGCGCTTCGCCAGTCTCTTGAGAAAACTCAACGAATCACTCAAACCGAGGCGCAGCGCCTCGAGGCCCATGCTGCCCGAAAGCGTTCTGACACTTTGGAGCGCTCACAAGCAGAAGTTGAAAAACTTAATAATAATCACAATGAAGTTGTCGAAGAAGTAAATATCCGTCAAAACACCACTCTGAATGATATCAATGAGCAGGCGCGTCTACGTGAAAATGAAATGAATAACCGTAACCGCTACACTATTGCTACTCAAGAACAGGAATGGCAGCACAGACTCGAGCAGCAACGTGGTCAATTTAGTAATAACTATCAGATTGAAGGTCAAAAGTTTGAAACACTCGCAAATAAGCAGCAAAACGATAACAAAACTCAATTGAAACAGACTCATAGTTTGCATGAGCAGCGCATGAACGACATGAACAAACAGCATGTCGCCTATGAAGAAAAAGTGACAACGCATAATCAAAAATCGTTACATGAAAAAGAGCGTTTTTTCGAACAGAAATACCAAACTCAACTTAATCGTCATCTTGAGTCTGAAAAACATTTGAATGATCTCAATACTAAGGCGCTTGATAAGGCCAAAGATACACTCAATAAGCGTGTGGAGATTGAACAAAATAGAAGCGGAGATGCTTTTTTTGAGTTTACTGGCATCAAGGCCAAGCTTTCAGAGAAGCCCGATAGCTATCAGGTGACTGTGCAAATTCCTGAGTATGCCAAAGAGTCTGTGCTACTCACTGCCAACGGAAAAGAGTTAGTGCTCACCTCCAATCGCCGCTACCAAGATGAGCGCAAGAACGAAGATGGCAGCACTCAGACAGTAAATAAAGTTGAATCTATGGTCTCACGCATTCCCGTAG